>JAEXXY010000463.1 GCA_023451855.1 Actinomycetes bacterium | reverse complement strand
ACGCGGGCTCGGCCTCGGGCACCTCGGAGGTGACCTGTCCGCCCTCGCCAGCACGCTCGGCGTCAGCGAGTCGGCGCTGCGCGACGCGATGAAGGGCGCGCGCGACGACCTGCGCGCCGCCCGCCCCACGCCGACCGCACCCCCCACGGGCCCGCCCACGGCGGCCCAGCAGAAGGCCGCGATGGACGCGTTCACCGCCGCGCTCGCCAAGCGTCTCGGCATGGACGTGACGAAGGTCCGCGCCGCGGTCGACGCCGCGCGGGCGGCCCAGCAGGCAGATCGTCAGAAGGCCTTCGACGCCCGCCTCGCCCAGGCCGTCAAGGACGGGAAGCTGACGCAGGCCGAGGCCGACGCCGTCAAGAAGGCGGCCGCCGCGGGGATCATCGAGATGGACGACGGCCCGCACTGAGGCTTCCGGCGCCCTCGAGGGCGAGCAGGGCCGGCACGACGTGGTTGCGCAGCAGCGGCGCGAGGTCCTCGGGCAGGTCGCCGGCGAGGTCGAGCCAGCGCTGCTCGGCGATCTCCGCGCGCGGCTCGGGCCGGTCGGCCGGGTCGAGGGGCGCGACGTACACCGTCGCGTCGACCCACGAGTCGGGCTCGTTGGCGGCGACGTCGTGGAACCGCCCGAGCGAGGTGCCGGTGCCGTGTGGCAGGACGAGCCCGACCTCCTCGCTCACCTCGCGCAGGGCGGCCTCGTACGGCGACTCGCCCGGGTCGATCTTGCCGCCCGGCAGCATGAACCGGCTCGAGCCGGACTTGCGCACCGTGAGCAGGTGCCCGTCGCGCAGGAGGCAGAAGGCGGCCGTGACATAGGTCGTCATGGCCTCGACGCTAGCGGCGGGGTGCCCACCGGCTCCCACGGCACCCGGTAGCCGGTCATCCAGGCGCCGGCGCGCTCGGTGGCGAGGTACCGGAACACGACGCGCAGCGCGGCGTCGCGCAGGCCGCGCCCGACGCGTCCGGGAACCTTCGCGCTGCTGCTGCGGGCCCCCGCGGCCACGATGCGCTCGACGCGTCGGCGCCGGGCCTGCTCGTACGCGGCGAGGGCCTCGTCCGGGTCCGCGTGGTCGCGCAGGCCCGTGGCGAGGACGACGGCGTCCTCGAGGGCCATCGAGGCGCCCTGCCCCGAGCTCGGTGCCGGCGCGTGGACGGCATCGCCGACGAGGACGACGCGTCCGCGCCGCCAGCGCGAGACGTGGCGCAGGTCGTGGGTGTTGTCGGCCCACAGCTCGAGCCGGCCCGCCCGCACGAGCGCGGCGGCAGGCCCGGCGTCGGCGTCGAGGAGGTCGGCCAGGTGCTCGCGCCACTGGTCGGGCGTCGTCGAGGCCCGCTCCTCGGCGGTGATCGGCGGGCGGGGCTCGTTGACGAACCAGACGACGTCACCGACCGGGGTGCGGTGGGCGCCGAAGAAGCACCGGGCCCCGAAGACGAAGTGCCAGGCGCGCTCGGGCAGCCCCTCGGCGAGGGGCGAGGCGGGCGTGATGCCGCCGAAGTTCGTCAGGCCGACGAAGCGTGCGGGTGCGGCGTCGGGATCGATGGCCCGGCGCACGACGGAGTGGACGCCGTCGGCGCCGACGAGCAGGTCGGCGGCGAGCGTGCTGCCGTCGGCGAGACGCACCTGCACGTCGTCGGCCATGTCGACCACCTGCACCACCCGATTGCCGTGGCGCACCTCGATCCCCCGGGCCGCTGCCTCGTCGGCGAGCGCCAGTGCCAGGCGGGACCTCTTGAGGGTCAGGCCGACCCGGCCGTCGTCGAGGGGTACGCCGAGCGAGAGGGAACCGAGGCGCCGGCCGGTGCTGCCGACGATCACGTGGCCGTCCGTGCGGAAGCCGAGCGGCTCGACGGCCTGCCGCAGGCCGAGCACGTCCAGCGCGTGCAGACCGTTCGGCGCGAGGGTGAGGTAGGAGCCCTTCTCACCGTCACCGCGCGGCCAGGCCTCGAGCACGACGGGTTCGACGCCGACCCGGTGCAGGGCCAGCGCGGTGGCGGGGCCGGCGATGCCGCCTCCGACGACGATTGCACGCATCTTGCTAGCCTTTCTTACGAGAACCAAATGATTCGATTTTCGAAAGGTAGGCGCGGTGAGCCCGTCCCGTCAACCCTTCCGCGACGACCTCGTCGAGGCCGTCGGCTCGGCCATGCAGCAGTACCAGCGCTCGGTCCAGGCCTTCGACGACGCCGTGGGCCGGCTCCTGCACCTCGGACCCAGCGACCTGCGCTGCCTCGACTGGCTCGTCGACGGCCCGAAGACGGCCGGACAGCTGAGCACGGCCACCGGCCTGCGCCCGGCCGCCACCACCGCCCTCGTCGATCGCCTGGCCAAGCGCGGGCTCGTACGGCGACGCCGCTCCGAGACCGACCGCCGGGCCGTCCTCGTCGAGATGACCGAGCAGGGCCACGCCCTGACGTGGCAGGCCTACGGGCCGCTCGTCGCCGCGGGACGCCCCATGCTCGACGAGCTCTCCCCCGACCAGCTCACCTTCATGACCGACTTCCTGCACCGCATCACGGCCCTGACCGACGACCACAGGGATCGCCTCGGTCCGCGCGACTGACCGGTGTCCGGCACGCCCCGGGGGCAGGCGCCGGTCAGCGGTGCGGCGGCCCGGCGTCGACGCGTCGGCGCAGCTCGGCCACGCCGTCGGGACCGGCCGGCACGTCCCACCAG
>JAEXXY010000418.1 GCA_023451855.1 Actinomycetes bacterium | reverse complement strand
GTCCACGACGCCCTGGGCCTGGGTGGCCGTCGCCGTCGCCGTGGCGCTCGTCGCCGGGTGCGTCGCGACAGCCGTGTCGAGCCGGTCCTGGGCGGGCCTGTCGGGCCGCTACGAACGCGGCGAGCGGCCGGAGAGCGGACCGCGCGGGGAGGTGCGCACCGCATGGGACGAGCTGTCCGACGGCGGCGACCCGACCCTGCGCGATGCGCCCGACGAGACCTGAGGCAAGGCCAACCGCGAGACCTGACAGAATGGCGGGGTCGGCCCACCGGACCCCGGCCGACGCGACGAGAGAGGACGCCATGGAAGAGCAGCACGAGGACCACGGACACAGCACCGCCGCATGGACAGCGGTCGGCATCATCCTGCTCGGGTCGGCCGTCGCCGCGATCGCGGTCGTCGTGCCCAGCCTGCTCCTCGGCATCATCGGCGCCGCCATCATCGTCCTCGGCGTCATCGCCGGCAGGATCATGTCGATGGCCGGGTACGGCAGCTCCTCGCACCACGCGCAGGCGGGCAGCCTCGTCGACGCGCCGGACGAGTCCGGCAGCCAGACGCTCGGCCAGAGCTGAGCACCGTGGCGACGGTCCTCGACGGGATCATCAGCGGCGTCCGGGAGGATCTCGGGCGCCGTCGTGCCGCGACGCCGCTCGCCGAGCTCGAGCGCCGGGTGGCCGACGCCACCCCGGCCCTCGACCCGCTGCCCGGCTTCCGCGACGCCCACGGCGTCGCGGTCATCGCCGAGGTCAAGCGCTCGAGCCCGAGCAAGGGCGCGCTCGCGCAGATCCCCGAGCCGGGCCGTCTCGCCTCCGCCTACGCCGCCGGCGGGGCCGCCGCGATCAGCGTCCTCACCGAGGAGCGTCGCTTCGGCGGCACCCTCGCAGACCTCGACGAGGTCCGCCGCAGCGTGCGGACTCCCTTGCTGCGCAAGGACTTCATGGTCGATGACTACCAGGTCACCGAGGCCCGCGCCCACGGCGCCGACCTCGTCCTGCTCATCGTCGCGGCGCTCGACGACACGCAGCTGCGCGACCTCGGGCAGCAGGCCCGCGAGCTCGGCATGACGTGCCTCGTCGAGGTCCACGACGCCGCCGAGCTCGACCGCGCGCTGGCCGCGGACGCCGTCCTCGTCGGCGTCAACGCCCGCAACCTCAAGACCCTCGAGGTCGACCCCCGCACCGTCACCGACCTGCTGCCGCGCATCCCGTCCGGGGTGCTGTCGGTGGCCGAGTCGGGCGTGGCCGGGCCCGACGACGTCGCGGCCTACGTCCGCGCCGGCGCCGACGCCGTGCTCGTCGGCGAGGCGCTCGTCAAGGACGGCGACCCCGAGGCCGCCGTCCGTTCGTTCATGGACGCCGCTGCCGCGGCGCGCACCGCCGGTGCGCCCGCCGCCGGCGTCAGGGAGAGGGCATGACCGCATCACCCGCACCACAGCCAGCAGCGCCCGCACCGCACGGCCGCTTCGGCGAGTTCGGCGGACGCTACGTCCCCGAGGCGCTGATCCCGGCGCTCGAGCAGCTCGAGGAGGTGTGGCGCAAGGCCGTCGTCGACCCCGAGTTCGTCGGTGAGCTCGAGCGGCTGCACCGGACGTACACGGGCCGCCCGAGCATCATCACCGAGGTGCCGCGCTTCGCCGAGCACTGCGGCGGGGCCCGGGTCATCCTCAAGCGCGAGGACCTCAACCACACCGGCTCGCACAAGATCAACAACGTGCTCGGCCAGGCCCTGCTGACCAAGCGGATGGGCAAGACCCGCGTCATCGCCGAGACCGGCGCCGGCCAGCACGGCGTCGCCACCGCCACGGCCGCGGCCCTGCTCGGCCTCGAGTGCGTCGTGTACATGGGCCGCAAGGACACCGAGCGCCAGGCGCTCAACGTCGCCCGGATGCAGCTGCTCGGGGCCACCGTCGTGCCCGTCGACAACGGCAGCAAGACCCTCAAGGACGCCGTCAACGAGGCGTTCCGCGACTGGGTGGCCAACGTCGACACCACGCACTACGTCCTCGGCACCGTCACCGGCCCGCACCCGTTCCCGGAGATGGTCCGCGACTTCCACCGCGTCATCGGCGTCGAGGCCCGCCAGCAGGTCCTCGACCTCGTCGGCCGGCTGCCCGACGTCGTGTGCGCGTGCGTCGGCGGCGGCTCCAACGCCATGGGCATCTTCCACCGGTTCATCGACGACGCGTCGGTGCGCCTCGTCGGCTTCGAGGCCGGCGGCTCGGGCGTCGCGTCGGGCAAGCACGCGGCGCGCTTCGCCGCCGGCACCCCGGGCGTCCTGCACGGCGCGTTCACCTACGTGCTGCAGGACGACGACGGCCAGACCATCGAGTCGCACAGCGTCTCGGCGGGCCTCGACTACCCGAGCGTCGGCCCCGAGCACGCGCACCTGCTGCGCACCGGCCGCGCCGAGTACCGGCCGATCACCGACGACGAGGCCATGGAGGCCTTCCGCCTCCTCGCGCAGACCGAGGGCATCCTGCCGGCCATCGAGAGCGCCCACGCCCTCGCCGGCGCGATGCAGCTGGGCCGCGAGCTCGGCCCCGACGCCGTCGTCCTCGTCAACCTGTCGGGCCGCGGCGACAAGGACGTGCACACCGCTGCCGCGTGGTTCGGTCTCATCGGCGACGAGGGCCAGACCGTCATCGCCGACGCGTCCGCCGACGTCGCGGCCACGGCCGACGACGGCGCCAAGGGCATGGGAGAGCAGCTGTGAGCGTCGGTGCCGTCCTGCAGGCCTGCCGCGACGAGGGCCGCGCCGCCCTCGTCGGCTACCTGCCCGTCGGGTTCCCGTCCGTCGAGGGCTCGGTCGAGGCGATGCGCGTCCTCGTCGAGAACGGCGTCGACGTCGTCGAGGTCGGTATGCCCTACAGCGACCCTGTCATGGACGGCCCCGTCATCCAGGACGCCGCGGTGCGGGCGCTGGCCGCCGGCGTCCACCTCAAGGACGTCTTCACCGCGGTACGCGCGGTCGCCGACGCCGGGGCCGAGGCCCTCGTCATGACGTACTGGAACCCGGTGCTGCACTACGGCGTCGAGCGCTTCGCCGCCGACCTCGCCGCCGCCGGGGGAGCGGGCCTCATCACGCCCGACCTCATCCCCGACGAGGCGGGCGAGTGGATCGCCGCCGCCGATGCCCACGACCTCGACAAGGTGTTCCTCGTCGCCCCGAGCTCGACGCCCGAGCGCCTCGCCTACGTCACGGCGGCCAGCCGTGGCTTCGTCTACGCCACCGCCGTCATGGGCGTCACCGGGGCCCGGGCAGCCGTCGGCGACCAGGCCGACGCCCTCGTCTCCCGCACCCGCGAGCACACCGACCTGCCGGTCTGCGTCGGCCTCGGCGTCTCCACGGGTGCACAGGCGGCCGAGGTCGGCCGCTTCGCCGACGGTGTCATCGTCGGTTCGGCCCTCGTGCGCTGCCTCACCGAGGCGGCCTCGCCCGAGGCCGGTCTCGAGGCGCTCGGCGCGCTGGCCCGCGAGCTCGCCGACGGCGTCCGGGCGGCGCGAAGATGACCACTCTCGCCTCCCTGCCGGCGTACCTCCCGTCACCGACGGTCGGCGTCTGGCACCTCGGGCCGCTGCCGATCCGCGGGTACGCCATGTGCATCCTCGCCGGCATCGTCGTGGCCGTCTGGCTGACCTCGCGCCGGCTGACCGCGCTCGGCTACCAGCGCGGCGTCGCCATCGACATCTCCGCCTGGGCGGTGCCCTTCGGCATCGTCGGCGGCCGGCTCTACCACCTCATCACGACGCCGCAGCCGTACTTCGGGCCGAACGGCGACCCGTGGAAGGCCTTCGCCATCTACGAGGGCGGTCTCGGCATCTGGGGCGCCGTCGCGCTCGGCGCGCTCGGTGCGTGGATCGGCGCGCGGAAGCACGACGTCAGCTTCCGCCACTTCGTCGACGCCGCCGCGCCTGGCCTGGCCATCGCCCAGGCGATGGGCCGGTTCGGCAACTGGTTCAACAACGAGATCTACGGCGCCCCCACCGACCTGCCGTGGAAGCTGAAGATCTACGCCTGGGACACCGGCGCCGGGCACGCGGTCCTCGACTCCGCGGGCCAGCCCGTCGTCAAGGGCTACTATCAGCCGACCTTCCTCTACGAGGCCCTCTGGTGCCTCGCCCTCGCGGCGTTCCTCATCTGGCTCGGCCGCCACCGGCAGCTGCGGGCCGGCCAGACCTTCGCCGCGTACGTCATGGGCTACCCGATCGGCCGCGTCGTCATCGAGAACATGCGCAGCGACGAGGCGAACCACATCCTCGGCCAGCGCGTGAACACGTGGGTCTCGGTCCTCGTGTTCCTCCTCGGGCTGTTCCTGTGGTTCCGGTTCGCCCGGATGCCGCAGCCGGACACCCCGCGCCCCGACGACGCCCCCGCCTCCGAGGGCGAGGCCGACCCCGACGCCCCCGGCGACGTGTCCGAAGATCCTGCGGTCGACGGGCGTGGCGACGAGCCAAACGACGCCCCCTCGAGCCCCGCGGAGAAGGAGCGCGCGTCGGGCTCCTGACGCGACCTTCGTCACGTCCGAGCCCGCCGTCCGCGCACGGCGTCTCAGCATCCGGAATCTGGCGTATCAACAGGTAGGACGGCGGGCTGCTCCGCTAGCCTCGTCGCAACAGAGCCTGTGGCCAGCGCCGTCCACACGCCTTTCGTCATGCGTTGCGGCCCTCCACGCCGCTCCTTGGTACTCGAGAAGGACGGTGAACATGTCGCCGCACACCCGTACCCGGAACCTCTTCAGTGCTCAGCCTGAGGACTCCGGTCTCTACCGCCGCGAGTTCGAGCACGACGCCTGTGGTGTCGCCCTCATCGCGACGATGCGCGGGAGCGCGGGGCACGACATCGTCGACCACGCCCTGACGGCGCTGCGCAACCTCGACCACCGGGGCGCCACCGGAGCCGACCCGCTCGTCGGTGACGGCGCCGGCGTCCTGACCCAGATCCCCGACGCGTTCTTCCGCGGCGTCGTGCCGTTCACCCTGCCGAACGCCGGTGCCTATGCCGCGGGCATCGCCTTCCTGCCGGCGAACGCCGTCGAGCGGGCCGCGGCCAAGGCGCGCATCGAGGAGATCGCGGCCCAGGAGAACCTCAAGGTGCTCGGCTGGCGCGACGTCCCCGTCGAGGCCGACCTCGTCGGCCAGGTGGCCCGCGACTGCATGCCGCACTTCGAGCAGCTCTTCGTCAGCAGCTCGATCGGCCGGCAGGTCGCCCTCGGCCTCGACCGGCTCGCCTTCTGCCTGCGCAAGCGCGCCGAGCGCGAGGTCGACGTCTACTTCGCGTCGCTGTCGGCTCGCACCATCGTCTACAAGGGCATGCTGACGACCGGCCAGCTCGAGCCGTTCTTCCCCGACCTGTCCGACCCGAGGTTCGCCACCGAGCTCGCCCTCGTGCACTCGCGGTTCTCCACGAACACGTTCCCGTCCTGGCCGCTCGCGCACCCGTACCGGATCATCGCCCACAACTGCGAGATCAACACCGTCAAGGGCAACCGCAACTGGATGCACGCCCGCGAGAGCCTGCTCACCAGCGACATCATCCCGGGCGACCTCAACCGGCTCTTCCCGATCTGCACGCCCGAGGCGTCCGACTCGGCGAGCTTCGACGAGGTCCTCGAGCTGCTCCACCTCGGCGGCCGCTCGCTGCCGCACGCCGTCCTCATGATGATCCCGGAGGCCTGGGAGAACCACGAGACGATGGACCCGGCCCGCAAGGCCTTCTACGAGTTCCACTCCAGCTTCATGGAGCCGTGGGACGGCCCGGCCAACGTCTGCTTCACCGACGGCACCCTCGTCGGCGCGGTCCTGGACCGCAACGGCCTGCGCCCCGGCCGCTACGCCGTCACCGACGACGGCCTCGTCGTGCTCGCCTCCGAGACCGGCGTCCTCGACCTCGACCCGGAGCGCGTGGTCCGGCGGGGGCGCCTGCAGCCCGGCAAGATGTTCCTCGTCGACACCGAGCACGGCCGGATCGTCGGCGACGAGGAGATCAAGTCCCAGCTCTCCGCCGCCAAGCCGTACGCCGAGTGGCTGCACGCCGGCCTCATCCGCCTCGAGGACCTCCCGGAGCGCGAGCACATCGTCCACACGGCGGCGTCGGTCGCGCGCCGCCAGCAGACCTTCGGCTACACCGCCGAGGAGCTGCGCATCCTCCTCGCGCCGATGGCCCGCACCGGTGGCGAGGCGCTCGGCTCGATGGGCACCGACACCCCGATCGCCGTGCTCTCCTCGCGCCCCCGCCTGCTGTTCGACTACTTCACCCAGCTCTTCGCGCAGGTGACCAACCCACCGCTCGATGCCATCCGCGAGGAGCTCGTCACCTCGCTCGGCACCTTCATGGGCCCGGAGGGCAACGCCCTGTCGGCGTCGCCGGCGCACGCCCGCCAGCTCGTCCTCGAGTTCCCGGTCATCGACAACGACGAGCTCGCCAAGATCGTGCACATCAACGCCGACGGCGACCTGCCCGGCTACGCGACGCACGTCGTCCGCGGCCTCTACGACGTCACCGGCGGCGCCCGGGCGATGCGCGACCGGCTCGAGGAGATCTTCGCCGAGGTGTCGCAGGCCATCGCCCGGGGCGCGCGGTTCGTCGTGCTCTCCGACCGCGACTCCGGCCGCGACCTCGCGCCGATCCCGTCGCTGCTGCTCACGGCCGCCGTGCACCACCACCTCATCCGTGAGAAGACCCGCACGCAGGTGGGCCTGCTCGTCGAGGCCGGCGACGTCCGCGAGGTGCACCACGTCGCCCTGCTCATCGGCTTCGGGGCCGCGGCCGTCAACCCGTACCTGGCCATGGAGACCGTCGAGGACCTCGTCCGGTCGCGCCAGATCGAGGGCGTCACGCCCGAGAAGGCGGTCCGCAACCTCATCAAGGCGCTCGGCAAGGGCGTCCTCAAGGTCATGTCGAAGATGGGCATCTCGACCGTCGCGTCCTACCGCGGCGCGCAGGTCTTCGAGGCCATCGGCCTGTCGCAGGACCTCGTCGACCGCTACTTCACCGGCACCGTGAGCCAGCTCGGCGGCGTCGGGCTCGACGTCATCGCCCGCGAGGCGGCCGAGCGGCACGCCAAGGCCTACCCGCCCGACGGCGTCCACCAGCCGCACCGCATCCTCGACGTCGGCGGCGAGTACCAGTGGCGTCGCGAGGGCGAGCCGCACCTCTTCGACCCCGAGACCGTCTTCCGCCTCCAGCACTCGACGCGCCAGCGTCGCTACGACGTGTTCAAGCAGTACACGAACCGCGTCGACGACCAGACGACGCGCCTCATGACGCTGCGCGGCCTCATGGGCTTCCGGCCCACCGGGGTCACCGGCCGGCTGCCCGTGCCGATCGAGGAGGTCGAGCCGGTCAGCGAGATCGTCAAGCGTTTCAACACCGGCGCGATGAGCTACGGCTCGATCTCGCAGGAGGCCCACGAGACCCTCGCGGTCGCCATGAACCACCTCGGCGGCCGGTCCAACACCGGCGAGGGCGGCGAGGACCTCGAGCGCCTCCTCGACCCCGAGCGTCGTTCTGCGGTCAAGCAGGTCGCCTCCGGGCGCTTCGGCGTCACGAGCCTCTACCTGACGCACTCCGACGACATCCAGATCAAGATGGCCCAGGGCGCCAAGCCCGGCGAGGGCGGCCAGCTGCCCGGCCACAAGGTGTACCCGTGGGTGGCGCGCACGCGGCACTCGACGCCCGGCGTCGGCCTCATCAGCCCGCCGCCGCACCACGACATCTACTCGATCGAGGACCTCGCCCAGCTGATCCACGACCTCAAGAACGCCAACCCGGCGGCGCGGGTCCACGTCAAGCTCGTCTCCGAGGTCGGCGTCGGCACCGTCGCTGCCGGCGTGTCCAAGGCGCACGCCGACGTCGTGCTCATCTCGGGCCACGACGGCGGCACCGGCGCCAGCCCGCTCACCTCGCTCAAGCACGCCGGCGCCCCGTGGGAGCTCGGCCTCGCCGAGGCCCAGCAGACGCTCGTGCTCAACGGGCTGCGCGACCGCATCGTCGTGCAGGTCGACGGGCAGCTGAAGACCGGCCGCGACGTCGTCGTCGCCGCACTGCTCGGCGCCGAGGAGTTCGGCTTCGCCACCGCCCCGCTCGTCGTGTCCGGCTGCGTCATGATGCGCGTCTGCCACCTCGACACCTGCCCGGTCGGCATCGCCACCCAGAACCCCGAGCTGCGGGCCCGCTTCACCGGCAAGCCGGAGTTCGTCGAGACGTTCTTCGAGTACATCGCCGAGGAGGTCCGCGAGCACCTCGCGGCGCTCGGGTTCCGCTCGATCGAGGAGGCCGTCGGCCAGGTCGGCAGCCTCGACATCGAGAAGGCCGTCGCGCACTGGAAGGCCTCGGGGCTCGACCTGACGCCGATCCTGTCGGTCGCCGACAACCCGACCGGCGGCACGCTGCACCAGTCGACGACCCAGGAC
>JAEXXY010000417.1 GCA_023451855.1 Actinomycetes bacterium | reverse complement strand
GCGCGGGGCCTGCCGCTGCCGCCCGGCGGCAACGGACGCATCCGTGCGCTCGTCGGCAGCCTCTTCGGCAAGGACCCCGACCCGGCCGCCGTCGAGACCGCCCGGGCCCAGGTCGCCGCGACGAAGCTCGCGACGTTCGGCGCCTTCTACGGCGCGCTGCTCACGGCCGACCAGAGCGCCGGCTTCCTCGGCCTCGAGCGCGTCCGCCTCGGCATCGTCGCCGGCCGTCTCGACCCGCTCATGCCCGTGGCACGCGCGCACGCCCTGCGCGTCGCGCTCCCCCACGCGACCTTCACCGAGCTGCCGCACGCCGGCCACATGCTGCCGTGGGAGGCGACCGACGTCGTCGCCGACGAGGTCCGGGACCTGCTCGCCGAGATGCGCGCGCGGCGCGCGTCCGCCTGAACCATCCGGCGTCGCGCCAGCGCCTCCCCGCGGCAGACGGAGGCGCGTCGGTGGCGTTGGCGAGGTGCCTCTGCCGGGACGGACGCGTGTCGTGGAACGCCGGCGTGGGAGGCTGTCGCCCATGGAACGCGTCTCTGGAATCGGCGGGATCTTCCTGAGGGCGGCCGCCCCGGAGGCCCTGACCGCCTGGTACCGCGACGGCCTCGGGCTCGAGCTCGACGAGCACGGCGTCTGGGTGCAGGAGCCGGGCCCCACGGTCTTCGCGACCTTCGAGCGCGAGAGCGACTACCTCGGCTCCTCACGGCAGCGGATCATGCTCAACTTCCGGGTGGCCGACCTCGATGCGATGCTCGCGCAGCTGCGCGCGCGGGGAGCCGACGTCGCCGAGGAGACCGAGGAGATGGACGGCGTCGGCCGGTTCGGCTGGGTGACCGATCCCGAGGGCAACCGCATCGAGCTCTGGCAGCCCTCCTGACGCTGCGCCGGCACGCTCACCACGGCCCGCCACGGCCCACTTCGGCCCGCTTCGCCCGGCGCCTTCCATGTGCTTGTGGTTATTTAACTGGCTGGCTAAATTGCTCTCATGGATGCGGTACTGCACGCGCTGGCCGACGGGAACCGGCGCACCGTCCTCGGGATCCTGCGCGACCACCCGGCCACGGCCGGCGAGCTGGCCCAGGCCCTGCCGATCAGCCAACCGGGCGTCTCCCGGCACCTGCGGGTGCTGCGCGAGGCCGGGCTCGTCGACGTCCGCCAGGACGCCCAGCGTCGGATCTACAGCCTCCGACCGCAGGCGCTCATCGAGGTCGACGAGTGGCTCGAGGGCTACCGGGCGCTGTGGCAGAACCGCATCGACGCACTGCACACGGAGATCGCCAGGGGAAAGAAGGCACGACGATGAGGATCATCGGGACGCTGCCGGCTGGCAGGAGCATCTCGAGGACCTCGCCGCCTCACTCTCCGGGCACGGCCGCTGCGACCTGAGCGCACGCTGGCGCGAGCTCTTCCCGACCTACGGGCAGCTGACGGTCGGCTGACGCCCACGCCGCCCGCTGACGGCGTACGGACGGCGTACGGGCGGCATCCAGCCGGTTCACAGGATCTGCGGACACGACGGCCGTCGGCGAGGAGACTGGAGAGGCCGCGGCGAAGGGGGCGCGCGGCCGGCTCGGGGACCAACCAGTGGATCAGGAAGGTGGTTCCTCATGAAGCGAACACGGGTCGCGATCACCCTCGGTGCGGCGCTCGCACTGCTGACGCCGGCCGCGGCGTCGACGGCATCGGCGGCCGGCGGGCCGTTGGCCGGCACGTGGGCCTCGGTGGACACCGACGGCAGCAACCAGACCCTCTCCGTCAAGGGCACAGGCGCCCGCGCCTACGCGATGGTCTACGTCGACGACGCCGCCACCACTGCGTGTGGCGGCGCACCCGCCAAGGTCGCCGGGCCCGGCTTCACGACCGACGACGGTGTCGTCCTGGTCGGCGCCCTGACCTGCATGCCGGGCGGCAACCACATCACCGGACGGATCGCCATCTCGTATGTGTACGACGGTTCGTCCGACACCCTGACCGACGACTTCGGGATCGTGTGGCACCGGACGAGCTGACCCCCTGCCCGGGTCCGTCAGGCGGGCCGGCAGTGCGGGAGCTGGAGGCCGCGAGCCTGCCGGTCGAGCTCGGTGACCGAGCGACCCAGCTGGTCGAGCCGCCGCGCGAAACCCGCCATGGCGCCGGCGTCCAGCTGGGCAGCGGCGTCGGTGAGGATCCGGTCGGTTCGACGGACGGCCGTGACGAGCCGGTGGTGCCGGTTCAGCAGGCGCGGCGGGGGCTCGACACCGTCGAGCAGGTCGGCGAGGTCCTCGAACGAGGCCGCGCTCGCGCGAAGTGCCGCGCGGATGCTCGTCCGGGACGCGTCGGCGGGCGTGAGCAGCACCACGCCCACCCCGGCGCAGGACGCGTCGACCAACCGCCGGTACGCCCCGGCGGGTGAGCTGTCGAACGGCATCGGGATCGACGTGGGCTCCCGCCCACGCGAGGTGGCGGGCGCCGGGGCGGACCGCACGGCCGTCGGGCCGGTGCCGGGAGCGACAACGACACCGACGCCGAGGACGAGGAAGGCCACGCCGGCGCCGGCAAGCACCCCGTGCAGGGCACCGGGACGCGGGCGCGCCCCGGGGACCGGTGCCGGGGTCCCGCGGGCGGACAGGGAGCGGGCCACGGCGGCCACGACGCCTGCGGCACCCAGCAGGATCGCGAGGAAGGCGAGGACCTGTCTCATCGTCGTCCCTCCCCACCGCGGGCACGGACATTCACAGGCACTGCCACAGGACCCACCCCCTGGCCGGCGACCCCTCGGCGGATCGTGTCGGCGCCCGCCGCCCGGCCCCTCAGGCCGGCCCCCTCCCGCCACCGGTGTGACGCACCGGGCGCAACGGGCTCTTCCTCGACGGTAGGAGGATTCGCGCGACACGACATCCGTGAAACCACGGGGTTGCGCAGTCTCGCCCGCCTCCTCCGACGGGGCGCGTCGGAGGGGCGATCGCCACCGAAACGTCCGGGAGAGGCCCGGTATGAACCGGCGACCGCGACGCCCAGTTGCGCAACTCCGGACACGCGTCAACGGCGCGGGTGCGATCATCCCAGCGTGGAAGTAGGCCGAGACTTCCAAGGTCGGACCGAGCAGCTGACGGCTCTCGACCACGCCCTCCGGTCGGCCGATCAGGGTCGTTCGCAGGTGGTGCTCGTCACGGGCGAGGCGGGCGTCGGCAAGTCGCGGCTCGTCGAGCACTGGCTCGGCCGGGCCCGCCCGAAGTCGCTCCTGCGCGTCAGGGTCGACCCGGACGACCGGCGGGTGGGCCTCGCCACGGTCGACCAGCTCCTCGACGGCTCCTCGACCCGCTCCTCGACCCGCTCCTCGACCCGATCCTCGACCCGATCCTCGACCGATGACGGCGGCCCACGGGGACTGTTCGACGTCGGCCTGGCCCTGCTCGAAGTCTTCGAGAACACGCAGGGCGTGAGCCGGGCCGGCGTCGTCTTCGTCGACGACCTGCACTGGGCCGACGCGGCCTCGCTCACCGCCATGGGCTTCGCCACCCGCCGCCTCCGGCACGACCGGGTCCTCGTCGTGTGCACGGCGCGCGACCACGAGCTGCCGACATCGGCGGCCGGCGTGACCCGGCTGGCGACCGACCCGACCGGCGCCCACCTCGAGGTGGAGGGGCTGACGGTCGAGCAGACCGGTGACCTCGCCCTGGCGGTCACAGGCCGCCGACTGGACCCCGTGAGCCTCCGCGCCCTGCACGACGCGACCCGGGGCAACCCGCTGTGGATCCGGTCGGTGGCCGAGCAGGTGTCGGCTCACGGCATCTCACCCGGAACCGGTCTGCCGACCTCACCGACGCTCGCCGCGGCCCTCGACGAGCAGGTGCAGCGGTGCGCGCCATCCGCTCGCAGCCTCCTCGAGGGCCTCGCCGTGCTCGCCGGCGAGCAGCCGGTCGCCCGGGTCGCGGCGCTCGCCGGGGTCGAGGACGTCTGGGGTGCGCTCGACGGTGCGATGTCCTCGGGGCTCGTCGCGTGCACCGGGTCGCCGCCGCTCGTGACCATGGCCTACACCCACCCGGTCATGGCG
>JAEXXY010000408.1 GCA_023451855.1 Actinomycetes bacterium | reverse complement strand
CGCCCGGCGTGCCGCGGCCAAGGGCGTCGGCGCGGGCCTGCGCACCATCGACCGCTCCCGGGCGACCCGCGAGCGCCTCGCGCGCCGCCTCGGCGACCCCCCGCGCAAGCCGTGGGTCTACCTCATCGTCGCCACCGGCGACATCCACGAGGACATCCCGCAGGCGCAGGCGGCAGCCCGCGAGGGCGCCGACGTCATCGCCGTCATCCGTTCGACCGGCCAGTCGCTGCTCGACTACGTGCCGGAGGGGGCCACCCGCGAGGGCTTCGCCGGCACGTACGCGACGCAGGAGAACTTCCGCCTCATGCGCGCGGCCCTCGACGACGTGAGCAGGGAGCTGGGCCGCTACGTGCGCCTGACCAACTACGCGTCGGGCCTCTGCATGCCCGAGATCGCGGCGCTGGCGGGCATGGAACGCCTCGACATGATGCTCAACGACTCGATGTACGGGATCCTCTTCCGCGACATCAACCCGATCCGCACCTTCGTCGACCAGCGGTTCTCGCGCCAGGTCCACGCCCGCGCCGGCATCATCATCAACACCGGCGAGGACAACTACCTCACGACCGCCGACGCCGTCGAGGCCGCGCACACCGTCACGGTCAGCCAGCTGCTCAACGAGCGGTTCGCCAAGGAGGCGGGCCTGCAGGACTGGCAGCTCGGCCTCGGGCACGCCTTCGAGATCAACCCCGACCTGCCCGACAGCTTCCGCATGGAGCTGGCCCACGCCCTGCTCGCGCGCCAGCTGTTCCCCGACGCGCCGCTGAAGTGGATGCCGCCGACGAAGCACATGACCGGCGACGTCTTCCGCGGCTTCCTCCTCAACGGCTTCTTCAACCTCGTCGGCGCGATGACCGGCCAGGGGATCCTGCTCGTCGGGATGATGACCGAGGCCGTGGTCACCCCCTTCCTGTCCGACCGCGACCTCGCGCTGCAGAACGTCCGCTACGTCATGAACGCCGCGGGCGGGCTCACCGAGGACTTCCACCCACCCCGCGACGGCTTCATCCAGACCCGGGCCCGGCAGGTGCTCTCCGAGGCCGTCGACCTGCTCGAGCGCATCGTCGCCGACACCGACGCGTCCGGCGACGCGCCCCTGCTCGCGGCCATCGCCGACGGCACCTTCGGGCTCATGAAGCGCCCGCCGACCGGGGGCAAGGGCCTTGACGGCGTCGTGCGCCGGGCCGACGGCTACGACAACCCCGCCATCACCGCCCTCGACGCGTGGACGCCACCACCGCCGCCGCAGCCGCCGTCCACGCCGACCCGGAACGGAGGCCGCCGATGACCCCCGGGGCGCCGCAGCAGGGCACCGTCGTGCGGCCCTACGGCGACACGACCGGCGACGGCATGGTGCAGGTGTCCTTCACCCTGCCGTTGCCGCACGACAAGAGGGCCGAGGGCGCGGCGCTGCAGCTGGCCCGCAAGATGGGCCTCGACCCGGCGCTGCTCGTCCACGCCAAGGCGATGGGCCCGGACTTCACCTTCTTCGTCGTCTACGGCAGCGTCACCCACCTCGTCAACCTCGACGACGTGCACGTCGTCGAGCGGGAGTACCCGCTGCTGTCGGCCAAGGACGCCAACACGGCGATCAAGAAGCTGCTGCGCCGCCGGCTCGTCGTCGTCGGCGCGTGCATCGGCACCGACGCCCACACCGTCGGCATCGACGCGATCCTCAACATCAAGGGCTTCGCCGGCGAGAAGGGTCTGGAGTACTACCGCGAGATCACCGTCGTGAACCTCGGCGCCCAGGTGCTCGTGCCCGACCTCGTCGCCCGGGCCCGAGCGGAGAAGGCCGACGCCGTGCTCGTCAGCCAGGTCGTCACCCAGAAGGACGCGCACGTGCACAACACGACGCAGATGTCCGCGGCCTTCCGCGAGGCCTACCCGGCCGGCCAGGTGCCGATCCTCGTCGCTGGCGGCCCCCGGTTCGAGGAGGGCTCGGCCGAGGCGCTCGGCGTCGACCGCATCTTCGGCCGCGGCACGACGCCCGGCGAGGTCGCCAGCTACCTCGTCCACGAGATCACCCTCCGGAAGGGGAAGAGATGAACGGGTCGGACCAGACCGCGACGAGCCGGACGACGGCGGCCGTCGGCCAGCGCGTCACGCACCGCCGCTACGTGCCGTACAGCCACGCGCACTACGCCGGCAACCTCGTCGACGGCGCGTACTCGCTCGCCGCCTTCGGCGACGTCGCGACGGAGATGTGCATCCGCACGGACGGCGACGAGGGGCTGTTCGCCTCCTACAGCGACGTCCAGTTCCGGGCGCCGGTGCGGGCCGGCGACGTCATCGAGATCTCCGCCGAGATCGTCCGCGTCGGCCGGCGCAGCCGCGAGATGGACTTCGAGGTGCGCGTCGTGGGTCGCGGGGCGCCCGAGCGTGGGGCGTCCGCGGCCGACGTGCTCGACCCGCCGGTCGTCGCCACGACCGCCCGCGGCACGGTCGTCGTCCCCTGACAGGTGCGGGTCCCCGGTGGGGAGCCGGTGCGCTCGCGGGGGCGGTGACGACATACGGTGATGCCCGTGCGGCGTCACCTCGTGCCCCTCGGTCTCGCGCTGGCCGGCGGGGGCCTCCTCTGCTTCGCGTTCCCCACCTTCGACCTCTGGTGGGTGGCGCCGCTCGCGCTCGGCCTCATGGCGCTGTCGTGGACCCCGGGTGGTCCTGCGCGTCTGCCCGACGCTGAGCGCCGGCGCCCACGCCCGGCCCGGCGCGGCTTTCTGCTCGGGATGCTGTCCGGCCTCGTCTTCTTCGTCCCGACGCTGTCGTGGTCGGGCATCTACGTCGGCGCCGTGCCGTGGATCGCCCTCGCGGCCCTCGAAGCGCTGTTCCTTGGTGTGGCCGGCGCCCTCTACGGGTGGCTGAGCCGGTCCGGGCGCGTGCGGCCGCTCGCCTTCGCCCTCGTGTGGGTCGTCACCGAGGGGTTCCGGGGCCGGGCCCCGTA
>JAEXXY010000359.1 GCA_023451855.1 Actinomycetes bacterium | reverse complement strand
GCCTGGTCCTGCCCACGAGCGGCTCCGTCGACGTGGACGGCCTCGACACCCGACGCGACGGCGCCCGGGTGCGCCGACGCGTCGCCTTCGCCTTCACCGACCCGCTCTCCCAGCTCGTCATGCCGACCGGGCGCGAGGACGTGGAGCTCTCGCTGCGCCGCGTGCACCGCTCGCGCACCGAGCGCCGGTCGGCGGCCGAGGCGGTGCTCGGCCGCTTCGGCCTGTCCCACCTCGCGGACCGGAGCGTGCACGAGCTGTCCGGTGGAGAGCGGCAGCTCATGGCGCTCGCGGTGGTCCTGGCCACCGACCCGGCGGTCCTCGTCCTCGACGAGCCGACGACCCTTCTCGACCTGCGCAACACGGCGCTGCTGCGCCGGCTGCTCGCCGGCCTCGATCAGCTGCTCATCGTCGCGACCCACGACCTCGACCTCGCTCTCGACGCCGACCGCACGCTCGTCGTCGACGCCGGACGCGTCGTCTTCGACGGGCCGCCGGTGCTCGCCGTCGACCACTACCGCGCGCTCGCGTCCCGACCGTGAACACCGCCGGCCTCTTCGCCGCACACCTGCCGGGCAGCTCTCCGGTGCACCGGGCGCCCTTGTGGCTCAAGCTCGCCGGGGTCCTGGCCGTCGGCGTCGTGCCGTGGTTGACCCACTCCCTGGCGCCGCTGCTCGTCACCCTCGGGCTGGTCCTCGCGGTGGCGGGGCTGGCCCAGCTACCGCCACGCCGGCTGGCCCGGTCGGTCCGCGCGATCGCCCCGGTGCTCGTCCTGCTGCTGGCGTTCCAGTGGTGGGCGCAGGGCCCCGTCTACGCGACGGGGGTCGTGCTCGGGATCGCCAACGCCTACCTCGCGGCCGGCATCCTCACCGCCACGACACCGGTCACCGACCTGCTCGACGGCGTCGTCCGGGGCGCACGGCCGCTGCACCGCCTCGTCGACCCGGAGGTCGTGGCCCTGACGCTCGCGGTCGTGGTGCGCTCGGTGCCGTGGGTGGCCGGGTCGTTCGCCTCGGTACGCGACGCGGCCCGCGCCCGCGGGCTCGAGCGCAGCCCCCGCGCGGTCGTCGTGCCGACGGCGCTGCACGTCGTCGCCTACGCCAGGTCCACGGGTGAGGCCCTCGCGGCGCGTGGGCTGACCGACCCCGACGAGGCGGACCACCCCGACGACCGGGCCTGACGCGTCCGCGGTCCTGGACGCGTCAGGCCGTGTCGTGGGCGACCGGCGCTAGGGCGCGAGCGCCGCGACGGCGCGCGCCACCGTGGGAGCGACACGCTCGTCGAAGACGCTCGGCACGACGCGGTCGGCCGTGGGGTCCTCCACGAGCCCGGCGATCGCGTACGCGGCGGCCAGCTTCATGTCCTCGGTGATCTCGCGGGCCCCCGAGTCCAGAGCCCCCCGGAAGATGCCGGGAAAGGCGAGGACGTTGTTGATCTGGTTCGGGAAGTCCGAGCGACCGGTGGCGACGACCTCGGCGAACCGTGTCGCGACGCTCGGGTGCACCTCGGGGTCGGGGTTGGCCAGGGCGAAGATGACCGCCCGCGGCGCCATCCGCAGCAGGTCGCGCTCGGCGACGGTGCCGCCGGAGACCCCGACGAGGACGTCCGCGCCCTCGAGCGCGTCGCCGAGGGTCCCGGTGACACCACGGCGGTTGGTCACGGCGGCGAGGTCGGCCTTGTGCGGGGCCAGGTCCTCGCGGTCGGGGCCGAGCACCCCGCGCGAGTCGGCCACGACGACGTCGCCGACGCCGGCTGCCAGCAGGATCCGGCTCACCGCGACGCCCGCGGCCCCGGCCCCGGACACGACGACGGTGACGTCGGCGAGCGCCTTGTCGACCACGCGCACCGCGTTGACGAGCGCCGCCAGGGCGACGATCGCCGTACCGTGCTGGTCGTCGTGGAAGACCGGGATGTCGAGCCGCTCGCGCAGCCGCCGCTCGATCTCGAAGCACCGCGGCGCCGAGATGTCCTCGAGGTTGATGCCGCCGTACGTGGGCGCGATGCGCGCCACGGCCTCGACGATCTCCTCGACGGTGCCGGTCTCCATGCACACCGGCACGGCGTCGACGCCGGCGAAGTGCTTGAAGAGGACGGCCTTGCCCTCCATGACGGGCATCGCGGCGAGCGGGCCGACGTCGCCGAGGCCGAGCACCGCGGTGCCGTCGCTGATGACGGCCACCGTGTTGCGACGCGTCGTGTAGACCGCCGCGAGCGTCGGGTCGGCGGCGATGGCACGGGAGACGTCGGCGACGCCGGGCGTGTAGAGCAGGGACAGGTCGGCTGCGTCACGCAGCTCGGACGTGGCGTGTACCCCGAGCTTGCCGCCCACGTGGGCCCGGAAGACCGGGTCCATCGGGTCGACGAGCTGGCTGGTGGGCAACGCACTCATGACGGAACACCTCGTTCGCGTGGGAGAGAAGAGGGCAGGGCTGCCCTCGCTGGGTGGAGCGGTGCGGGGGTCTTGCCTGCACGTCGTCGTACGCGTCCGGGGGTTGCCCGATTCCGGACAGTCTGGCACGCCCCGACGCGCCACCCAAGGGTCGGGGACGACGTGTGACGGCCGTCTCAGGCCTGCCACGGCCCGACGGCGGGCGTCGGCGCGCGCCAGTCGCGCATTCCGTCGCGCGTCAGTCCTGGTGCGCCGTGCCGAGGACGCCGAGCAGCGCGTCCACCACGCGCGGGTCGTACTCGTAGCCCAGGCCGAGGTAGATGCGCTCGACCGCCGCCTCGCGGGCCCGGGCGCTCCTGGCGCCGGCCGTGAGGTCCTCGTAGGCGTTGACGACCTTGAGGATGCGACTCGTCAGCGGGATCTCCTCGCCGAGCTCGCGCACCTGCCGGTAGGGCGTCGTCTGGTGCTCGAGGATGCGGGCGGCCCCCTCGAAGACGCCGGTCTCGCGGACGATGGCGACCGAGTCGGCGGCGATGCGCCGCTGGTCGGCGGGAGCGGCGAGCACCGTGGCCCCACCCGGGATCGGCTCGACGAGGGCCACCTGGCCGATGTCGTGCAGCAGGGCTGCGTACTCGAGGTCGAGCAGGTCGCGCTCGGACACGCCCAGCTGCCGGCCGACCCGCACCGACAGGGCCGCCACCCGCTCCGAGTGCCCGGACGGGGTGTAGCCGGCCGCGTCGGTGAGGCGCGAGAGCGTCCGGATGCTCTGCAGGTAGGTGGCGCGGATGCTGACGTAGCGACGGAACGCGAAGAGCGTCAGCACGAGCGGCAGGATGAACAGCGGCAGGGCCATGATCCCGAGCGTCGGCAGGGTGAGCGCAACGAGGACTCCGGTGACCGCGACGGCGCCGGAGAGGGCGAAGGAGGACCGCGCCTCGTCGACGAACGTGCGCCGGAGGTCGGCCGTGGCCATGGCGCGCAGGACCGAGGTGAAGAGCGTGTCGGCGACGAGGGCCGCGACGCAGATGGCGAGCATGAGCATGGCCCGCTGCCAGGGCACGAGGTCGTCGTCGTTGGGTGGCCCGCCGGGGCTCTGCCCCAGGTGCACGTTGCGATAGAGCAGGGCCGCCACGGCGACCGCGATGAAGCGCCCGGTCGTCTCGACGAGGCTGACCTCGCGGCCGCCGAGCACGCGGGCACCCGCCCCGAGCGCCATGGACACCGATGTCACGGCGAGGACGTACGGCGTCGAGAAGGCCAGCTCGACGGGTCCGACGTGAACGGCGAAGGCGAAGGCGAGCGCGGTGGCGGTGGCGATGGGCGCCGACCCCCGGAAGCCGGGGGCGGACAGCTGGAACCACTCGCCGAGCACGATGCTCAGGGCGAAGGCCACGGTGACGAGCAGCGAGACCTGCCCGTCGACGCCGGGCGAGTCCCCGGTGCCCACGGCCACGACGATGCTGAGGACCAGTCCCAGCAGGCCGACGACGAGGGCCACGGGGTCGCGGTAGAGCGCCAGTCTCATGCCGGGCTCACCGTACCCACACCCGTCGGCAGGCCGTGCTTGTCGAGCGCCGCCCACGCGGCGTCGACGACCGCCGGGTCGAAGCGACCGGCGTCTGCGGTGAGCATCCGGTAGAGCTCGGCCGGGGGCTGTCCACCCACGACATCATCGGTCATCGCGGCCTCGACCGCCGTGACGACTGCCACGACGCGTGCCGCCACGGGGATGTCGGCGCCGGCGAGCCCGTCGGGAAGCCCGTGCCCGTCGAACCGCTCGCCCTGGTGCCGGACGCCGGAGCGGGCTTCCTCGAGGAAGTCGATGCCCTCGATCATGCGGGCGCCCATGACGCTGTGCCGGTCGACGATGCGCCGCTCGGACTCGGTCAGCGCCCCGGGTGCACGGCGCAGCAGACGCGTCGGCACGCCGAGGTGACCGATCTCGTGGAGCGTGGCGGCGTAGGTGACCGTGGCGATCTGGCGCGGGCCGAGGCCGAGCTCCTCGGCGGTCCACTCGGCGAGCTGCGCCACCCGGGCGCTGCGCTCGACCGCCGGCGGCTCCTTGGTACCGAGCGAGGTCACGAGCGTCTCGACGACACGCTCGTGAGAACGCTGCTCCTCGCCGAACTGGACGAAGGCCCAGCGGGCCGCGAGCAGGGGTGCCATGACCAGCAGGGCGCTGAAGGCCCCGAGACCGGCCGGGTACCAGAGGACGACGAAGAGGAAGCCGATGATGCCGTAGCCGATGTAGGCGACGCCCGAGCTGACGAGGATCCGGCGCACGAAGACCCAGAACGGGACCGGCTGGGACAGCGTGACGGCGCCGGCCAGCAGGACGGCGTTGGTGAGGCACTGGACGACGTCGGCGACCATGAGCGGCAACCCGACCCGCAGCGCGAGGTCGGAGAAGCCGCTCACCTGCTCCAGGGAGGACGCGCCACCGCACACGATGTAGGCCGTGGCTCCGGCGACGCCGATGAGCGCCATCATCGCCACGTTGAACAGGCGCTTGAACCACTCCATCCGCTGGCGCTCGATGGCCTGCGAGCTGGCCCCGACGAACCACGCCCCGAAGGGGCCGAGGATCGCGCCCGAGGCGAGCAGGATGATCGACAGGAACGAGAACGAGATGCGCGAGGTGACATCGGGCTCACGCACCACGTAGCTGAGCACGCCCATCGCCACGAGGAGCACGAGCGGACCCGCGTCAGGGCGCCGGCCGAACACCCACGAGACGACCCCGAGGGCCACGGACGTGGTGACGACCAGCGCGATGTAGTACGGCAGGAGGCGCGACGAGGTGTCGGGCTCCGGTCTGCTGGTCACGGACTAGGGGTACGACACAAAGGTTCGGTCCCGCAACCTCTGACGAGGGGCAGGACCGAACCGGTGGGCGTGGCGCAGATGAGGATCAGGTCCAGCCCCACGTGTTGGCGAACGCGACGATCGCGCGGGTCGTGAAGTCGTTCGTGGCCGCGAGGGCCGACAAGAGGGCAGCGAACATGGGGGGGGCTCCTTCAGGTGGTGATGTTCCGGATGCGTGCGCCATGGAGGGACGTTGCCGCGGTAGCACAGAACACAGAGGTTTCCCTCTGCTTCATCGTGGCACCAGCGTGAAGGCGCACGGAAGTAGATCCGGTCGGTAGCGCCCGGATCTATACCAAGATTTTACGTTTGTGCGCGGACACTCCCTGCGGATTCGGCACCGCGTCACGCGTGTGGGAGACTTGCTCCCTCGTGCCCGTACCGGGCAGCACCCCAGAAGCATCCACGAGGAGACCCCGATGAGCAAGCGCGCCCGCAAGCGTCGCTCGCGCAAGGGCAACGCCGCCAACCACGGCCGCAAGCCCAACGCCTGAGCCAGACGTCGAAAAGGCCCACCTCCCGGACGGGAGGCGGGCCTTTGTCGTTCTGAGGGGCCGCGAGGCTCTGCCGGCCCGGCCGTCGCGGGCTACTGGCCCCGCTCGACGGTGATCACCGTCATGGAGATGCGCGACATGATCGTCGTGCGCAGCGAGTCGGGGGCCTCCTCGCGACCGCACGATCGCTTGATGAGCGCCTTGAGCGTCGTGTCGAGGTCGTACTCCTTGAGGCAGGGCCCGCACTCGTCGAGGTGCGCCTGGATCTTGGCGCAGTCCTCCGGACCGAGCTCGCCGTCGAGGTACTCGTAGACCCGCAGCAGCGCCTCGGAGCAGTCGGTGCGCCCGCTGTCCCCACCCGTGGTGTCGTGGTGGCTCATGACCCGGTTCCTTCCGTGCCCGGGCGGCCGGTCGGGGCCGCCCCGCTCGTCGCGCTGGAGGCGCCGGCCTGGGCGAAGCCCCGCCCGGCGGCGTACTCGGAGAGCAGCTCGCGCAGCTGGCGTCGCCCGCGGTGCAGGCGGCTCATCACGGTGCCGATCGGCGTCTCCATGATCTCGGCGATCTCCTTGTAGGAGTAGCCCTCGACGTCGGCGAAGTACACCGCGAGGCGGAACTCCTCGGGGATCGCCTGCAGGGCTCGCTTGACGTCGCTGTCCGGAAGGTGGTCGAGCGCCTCGGCCTCGGCCGAGCGCAGCCCCGCCGACGAGTGGGACTCGGCACGGGCCAGCTGGTAGTCCTCGATGTCGGACGCGTCGGACTCCAGCGGCTGGCGCTGCTTCTTGCGGTAGCTGTTGATGTAGGTGTTGGTGAGGATGCGGTACATCCACGCCTTGAGGTTGGTGCCCGGGCGGTACTGGTGGAAGGCCGCGTAGGCCTTGGCGAAGGTCTCCTGGACGAGGTCCTCGGCGTCGCTCGGGTTGCGCGTCGTGCGCAGCGCGGCGCTGTAGAGCTGGTCGAGCAGGGGCATCGCCTCGCGCTCGAAGCGGGCGCGACGCTCCTCGGGAGACTCGGCCTTGACGTCGACGGAGGCGTCGGCGTTCGCCTGGGCCTCGGCGTCGTTCGCGTCGGGCCCGGTGGCGCCCGGGGTGGGCTCCGCGAGGCCCAGCGGGGCCGTCGAATCGGTCTGCTTGTCCTTTGCCATCGCCTCCCAGCCTAGCCGCGTCGGGCGGGTCGTCACGGCTGCGCCGGCGCGGCGGCCCTCGGAGGGCAGGCCGAGCGGACGCTCTGGGGCGACGCAGGGGCTGGGAACCATGCCCCGTGCAACGGTCACACGCCGGGGAGCATTCCCGCGATGCGCGTCAGCTCGGTGACGAGACGGGCCCGCGACCCCTGGGGGAAGCTGTGCGCCCCGGGCACCTCGACGAGGGTGGCGCCCGGCGGCAGGTGCGGGCGCACCTCCCCCGGCGTTCCGAAGGTGTCGCGGGTGCCCTGCACGACCCACGTGGGGTCGGGTGCGAGGGCGAGCTCGTCGGCGCGGAGCCGGTCGGGGCGGCCGGGCAGGTGCAGGGGGAAGCTGAGCAGCAGGCCCGCGTCGGCACGGACCGCGGCGGCCGTGCGGCACGCGACCCGGGCC
>JAEXXY010000283.1 GCA_023451855.1 Actinomycetes bacterium | reverse complement strand
GCGTGAGCGCACCACCCGAGGGGCGCCCGAGACCATGAAGAACGAGAGCACGAAGGGTGACGCGTGAAGCTGAAGTTCGTCCTCCGGTCCGGTGACCGGGAGACCGACCTCGTCGCGACGACCGACTCGGCCACGACCGTCGGCGACCTCGCCGGCTACCTCGCGGCCGCCGACCCGAACCGCAGCAGCGTGCTCGGGGTCGACGCCGCGATGACGCTGGCCCTCGTCGACCAGGACATGCGCGGGCTCGACCCGCGCGCCACGGTCGCCGAGAGCGGCCTGCAGTCGGGCATGCGGGTCACCGTGACGCGCGCCGGCGAGGGATTCGTCGACCGCGGCCGTCCCGCCGCGGTGGCCGTCATCCGATCGGGCCCCGACGCCGGCCGCGAGTTCCCGCTCTCGCGCGGGACCGCCTACGTGGGCCGCGGCCGCGGCTGCGAGGTGCAGCTGGCCGACGAGTCGGTCTCACGCCAGCACGCCAAGCTCGTCGTGCAGGAGGTCGTCGAGGTCGTCGACCTCGGCTCGGCCAACGGCATCACGGCCGGTGGTCAGCAGGTGACCCGCGCGCACCTCAAGAGCGGCGACGTCATCCGCCTCGGCGACACCGAGCTCGAGGTGCACCTGACCGGCGACGGCGCCGTGGCGCGCCCGGGCAGCGGCGTCCTGTCCGGTGACGCCGGCACCGTGCAGTTCTCGCGGTCCCCCCGCGTGGCCCCCCTCTTCGAGGGCCGGGAGTTCCACGTCCCCGACCTGCCCGAGCGCGGCAAGGCCAACCCGATGCCGCTCGTGGCGATGGTCGTGCCGCTGCTCATGGGCGTCGTCATGTACCTCATCACGCGCAGCGCGTTCTCGATCATCTTCATGCTGATGATGCCGATGATGATGGCCGGCACGTACTACGAGGCCCGGCGTCAGCAGCGCAAGGACTTCGAGCAGGCGATGAAGGACTTCGCGGAGGACCTCGCCCTGCTCTCCGACCGCATCCGTGCCTCCCTCGAGCGCGAGGGTCACGTGCGCCGCGGCGAGCAGCCGAGCGGCACCGACTGTCTCGCCGCCGTCCGCGACCGCAGCGCGCTGCTCTGGACGCGCCGCCGAGACGGCAACGGCTTCGGCGAGCTGCGCCTCGGCCTCGGCACCCGCCCGTCCCGCTCGCCGATCACGATGCCTGCGGTCGGCCGGTCCAAGGCCGAGGCCTGGCTCCAGGTGTCCGAGCAGCTGTCGGGTCTGGAGGTCGTGCACGACGTGCCGGTCGTCGCGGCGCCGCTCGTCTCCGGTGCGGTGGGCGTCGCCGGACCGCGCCAGAACGCCCTCGGCGCGGCCCGCTCGCTCGTCGTGCAGGCCGTGGCGCTGCACTCGCCGGCCGAGCTCGCCGTGTGCGCGTTCGCCTCGGGCAGCTCGGCCCGCGACTGGGACTTCCTCAAGTGGCTGCCGCACACCAGCTCGCCGCACAGCCCGATCGAGGTCGGCCACCTCGCCGGCAGCTCCCCGGCGTGCTCGGCCCTCGCCGATGCCCTCGAGGACCTCATCACCGCCAAGGGCAGTGCCAAGGGCGGCAGCCCCACGGAGCAGGAGGTGGCCAGTGCCGGCCGTCCGTCGGTGCTCGTCCTCGTCGAGAGCGACGCCCCGATCGACCGCAGCCGGCTCGTCGCCATCGCGGAGCGCGGGCACGCGCACGGCATCATCGTCGTGTGGGTCGCCGAGACCCAGCAGCTGCTGCCCGCGGCGTGCCACACCTTCCTCGTCGTCGAGGGCGACGAGCGCTCCCTCGCCGGCTACGTCCACGAGGGCGAGGAGGTCCAGCCGGTCGCCGTCGACCGCATCGGCTACGACGAGGCGATGGCCTGCGCCCGCGCCCTGTCGCCGGTCGTCGACGCCGGTGTCCCGGTCGAGGACGCGAGCGACCTGCCGCGCGCGGTGTCGCTGCTGACCCTCGCCGGCACCGAGCTGGCCAGTGCGGAGGAGTCGGTCATCGAGAAGTGGGGCGAGTCCCGCTCGATCCTCACCGGCCCCTACGCGCCGGAGGTGCTGCCCCGCAAGCCCGGCAACCTGCGCGCGGTCGTCGGCCAGTCGAGCCAGGGCACGTTCTCCGTCGACATCCGCTCCGACGGCCCGCACGCCCTCGTCGGCGGCACGACCGGCGCCGGAAAGTCCGAGCTGCTCCAGGCATGGATCCTCGGCATGGCCGCCGCCCACTCGCCACAGCGGGTCACGTTCCTGCTCGTCGACTACAAGGGCGGCTCGGCCTTCCGTGACTGCGTCAAGCTGCCGCACACCGTGGGCCTGGTCACCGACCTCTCGCCGCACCTCGTCCGGCGCGCGCTCGCCTCGCTCGCCGCCGAGCTGCACTACCGCGAGCACCTGCTGGCCCGGTTCAAGGCCAAGGACCTCGTCGAGCTCGAGCGCCGCGGCGAGGTCGAGGCGCCGCCCTCGCTCATCATCGTCGTCGACGAGTTCGCGGCCCTCGTCCAGGAGGTGCCGGAGTTCGTCGACGGCGTCGTCAACGTAGCCCAGCGTGGCCGGTCCCTCGGCCTGCACCTCATCCTCGCCACGCAGCGTCCGGCCGGCGTCATCAAGGACAACCTCCGCGCCAACACCAACCTGCGCATGGCGCTGCGGATGGCCGACGAGAACGACTCCGAGGACGTGCTCGGCAGCAAGGAGGCGGCGTTCTTCGACCCGTCGCTGCCCGGCCGCGCCGTGAGCAAGACCGGCCCGGGCCGCCTCGTCCCGTTCCAGACTGGCTATGCCGGCGGCTGGACCTCCGACGTGCCCCCGCCGCCGGACATGAAGGTCGAGACGCTGACGTTCGGCTCGGGCACCGAGTGGGAGCCGCCGCGCCGCGACGACGGCGACGACAACGCCGACCTCGGCCCCACCGACATCCAGCGCCTCGTCGCGACCCTCGGGCGGGCCGCGCGCCGGGCCGAGCTGCCGCGCCCGCGCAAGCCGTGGCTGCCCGACATGCGTCCGGTCTACGACCTCGCGACGCTGCCGACCCAGCGCCGCGACGACGAGCTCGTCTTCGGCGTCGCCGACGACCCCGACAACCAGGCCCAGCCGGAGGTCGCGTTCCGGCCCGACCGCGAGGGCAACATCGCCGTCTACGGCACGTCGGGCTCGGGCAAGTCGGTGTTCCTGCGCACCATCGCCATCGCGGCCGGCTACACCGTGCGTGGCGGGCCGTGCCACGTGTACGGCCTCGACTTCGGCAACCGCGGCCTCGCGATGCTCGAGGCGCTGCCGCACGTCGGCTCGATCGTCCCGGGCGGTGACCACGAGCGCGTCACGCGCCTCATCCGGATGCTGCGCGCGACGATCGACGAGCGTGCCTCGAGGTACTCGGCTGTCAGCGCCGCGACGATCACCGACTACCGACGCCTCTCGGGCCGCACCGACGAGCCGCGCATCATCGTGCTCATCGACGGCATGACGGCCTTCCGGCAGGCCTACGAGGTGGGCGGGCGCTTCCAGTGGCTCGACATGCTCGCCGGGCTCGCCGCCGACGGCCGCCCGGTCGGCGTCCACTTCATCATCGCCTCCGACC
>JAEXXY010000267.1 GCA_023451855.1 Actinomycetes bacterium | reverse complement strand
GACGTGCTCGTTGCACCGGCCTGGCTCGTCAGGGATGTCAGAGGCGGGCGGCCACGGCGTCGCCGACGGCGGTGGTCGACCGTACGGCGTCGCCGCGCTGCGCGAGGTCCTCGGCGACGGCGGCCTCGATGCGGGCGGCGTCGGCGTCGAGGCCCAGGTGGGCAAGGAGCATGCCGGCCGACAGGATCGCCGCGGTCGGGTCGGCCTTGCCCTGCCCCGCGATGTCGGGGGCCGAGCCGTGGACCGGCTCGAACATGCTCGGGGTGGTGCGGGCCGGGTTGATGTTGCCCGACGCCGCGAGGCCGATGCCTCCGGCGATCGCGGCGGCGATGTCGGTGAGGATGTCGCCGAAGAGGTTGTCGGTGACGATGACGTCGAAGCGGCCCGGGTCGGTGGCCATGAAGATCGTCGCGGCGTCCACGTGCTGGTAGGCGGTCTGCACGTCGGGGAACTCCGCGCCGACCTCCTCGACGGTGCGCCGCCACAGGTGCCCGGCATACGTGAGGACGTTGTGCTTGTGCACGAGCGTCAGGTGCTTGCGCGGGCGAGCCTGGGCGCGGGCGAAGGCGTCGCGGACGACCCGCTCGACGCCGTAGCGGGTGTTGACGCTCACCTCGGTGGCGATCTCGGCGGGCGTGCCGACGCGCAGCGCCCCACCGTTGCCGGTGTAGGGGCCCTCGGTGCCCTCGCGGACGACGACGAAGTCGATGCCGTCGGGCGCGACGCGGGCGACGTCGAGCGGGCTGGAGACACCCGGGTAGAGCCTGGCGGGGCGTAGGTTGACGTAGTGGTCGAGGGCGAAGCGCAGCGGCAGCAGCACGCCGCGCTCGAGGACGCCGCTCGGGACGGTCGGGTCGCCGATGGCGCCGAGGAGGATGGCGTCGTGGCCGCGCAGCTCCTCGAGCACGGAGTCGGGGAGCGTCTCACCGGTGGCGTGCCAGCGGCGGGCGCCGAGGTCGTAGTCGGTCGTCGCGAACTTCGGGCCGCTGGAGCCGGTGGCGGCGTCGAGCACCTTGAGCGCCTCGCCGACGACCTCGGGACCGATGCCGTCACCGCCGATCACGGCGATCGAGTAGGCGTCCTTGACCTGCGTCTCTCCCATGTGTTCAGCGTAGGACGCGTCTTGTGATGTGGAACGCGCGTCTCACAAAATGAACACGACGAAGGCCTCCGCCCAATGTGGGCGGAGGCCTTCGTCGTCGTGTCTGGGTCGGACCTCAGTCCTCCGTGTGGCCCTGGTCGCGCAGGTCCATCGACTCCTGCAGCGCCTGTCGGGCGGCCATGGCGTCATCGCTCATGGGGATCACTTCCTTCGTGCCAGTTCGATCGTGTGGTCTCAGGTGCTCGAGCCCTGGTGGGCGAGCCGTCAGCGATGGGGAACGCGGGATCTCCGCGGCGAGGTCGCTGACTACTGGGACTCGCCGCGGCTGGCAATAAGGAGTACGAGCTGCCGCGTCATGGGTTCGACGGTACGCGCGGCTACCGGGGGGTAAAGGGGGTTTCCAGCAAATGAGACGCGGCGTCCGGGATGTGTGCAGGAGATCCTCCGGCGTGTGACGCACGCGACGCGAGGACGGCCCGCGCACCGGCCTCCCCCGTTCGACGCGATCGCCGCCGTACGCTCGGCAGGTGAGCGCTGACCACGAGCCGGGGCACGAGTCGGGACACGAGCGCGGGCACCACACGAAGCACGAGACGCCGTCCTCGGAGCACGAGACCCTGCCCGCCGGGCACTCCGTCCACGTGGCCCACGCCGTGCACCCCGAGCAGCGTTTCGAGGAGCGCGCCCGCTGGGTGGCGGTGACACCGTCCAACGCCCGACGCATCGTCGCCACCGCGCTGGGCGCCCTGGTCCTGCTGTGGGTCGGGGTCACCGTCTTCCAGTCGATCAGCTCGTTCCTGTTCCTGCTCCTGCTGGCCTGGTTGCTGTCGATCGCGATGGAGCCGATCGTCTTGTGGCTCAGCCGTCGTGGCGTCAAACGCGGCCTCGCCACCGGCCTGACGATGCTGGCCATGGTGCTCGTCTTCGTCGGCCTCGCCGAGCTCTTCGGCGCGGTCTTCGCCTCGCAGCTCTCCCAGCTCGGCGCGCGACTGCCCGAGGCCGCGGCTGCCGCGCTCGACTGGGTCAACGCGACGTTCCACACGACCTTCGACCTCTCCCAGCTGCAGCAGGCGCTGTCGCTGACACCCGACAAGCTCGGCGAGCTCGCCGGCAAGTACGGCGGTGGCATCCTCGGTGTCTTCGGGTCGGTGCTGACCTTCGCCTTCGACCTGCTGACGATCCTCGTCTTCGCCTACTACTTCTCGGCCGACAGCCCCAGGCTGCGCCAGACCATCGGCTCCTGGCTGCCCCAGCGCTTCCAGCGCGTCTTCGTCACGGTGTGGACGATCTCGGTCGAGAAGACCGGCGGCTACGTCGTGTCCAAGCTGCTCCTCGCGACGCTCTCGTCGATCTTCCACGCGGCGTTCTTCTGGTTGGTCGACGTGCCCTTCTGGCTGCCGCTCGGCATCTTCGCCGGCATCGTCGGCCAGTTCATCCCGACCATCGGCACCTACATCGGCGTCGCGCTGCCGGCGCTGTTCACGCTGCTCAGCAACCCGCTGAGCGCGCTGTGGATCGTCATCTTCGCCACCGTCTACCAGCAGATCGAGAACTACGTCTTCACACCACGGATCAGCCAGCGCACCATGGACGTCCACCCGGCAGTCGCCCTCGGGGCCGTCATCGCCGGGGCCGCGATCTGGGGCCCGATCGGCGCCCTCATCGGCATCCCCATCGCGGCCGTGGCCCTCGCCATAATCGACACCTTCAGCAAGCGCCACGAGCTGCTCCCCGAGCTCGCCGACCTCGGTGAGGAGGGCGAGGAGCCCACCCCGCGCAACGAGCGCGCCCCGGCGGCCGAGGCGGACTGACCCGACCCGCAGGCCCGCTCAGGTGCGCACGTCGCGACGGTCGAAGGCCCACGCCGCCAGGCCGACGAGCACGAGGACCGTCACGGCCGACACGAGCGCGGCGGGCACCGAGACGCCCGTGCCGAGAGGGTCGTGACCCGCGTACTGGTAGAAGGGCGACCACGACCGCACCGGACGCAGCCAGTCGACCATGCCACCGAGTCCGTTGACGAGGTAGGCGATGACGGCGACCGCGACGGGCACGCCGCGGCTCAGCCCGCTGCGGCCGGTCGCCGCACCGACGGCGAGCGACAGGGCGCCGAAGACGAGCCCGAGCAGGGCCAGGTGCAGCATCGCGGCCGCCACCCGGTCCACGGGAAGCGTGAGGTCGACGAGGTGCCCCTCGAGGACGAGCGCGAGCCCGAGCAGCACGGCCAGGCCGACGGTGCCGATGACCATCGCGGCGGCCTTGTCGACGACGATGCGCCAGCGTGGCACCGGCGTCGCGAGGAGCAGGTCGAGCGTGTGCCGGTCCTCCTCCCCCGCAACGGCGCCCGACCCAGCGAGCACCCCGTAGAGGATGACGAGGATCGGGCCCATGAAGGACAGCAGCTCGATCTGGATGTAGCCCACGGGTGTCGAGAGGTCGGCCCCCGCCATGGCGAAGAGGTTGCGCAGGGCCTCGGGCATCTGGTCCAGGAAGCTGCTCATCGACGGCTGGCCGCGCAGGCTCGGCCAGATCGCCACGTACATGGCGACGAGGAGCACGACGCTGACGCACCAGGCGAGGTAGGAGCGCCGCTGGTCGCGCAGGGTCTTGAGCAGGACGTCACGCAGCATCGTCGCCACCCGCCGCATAGAAGGCCATGAACGTCTCCTCGAGCTCGGCCTCGGTGCACGAGAAGTCGACGACGTCGTGCCGGGCCACCTCCTTGAGGAGCGCGTCGAGGGCGGACTGCGGTGCGTCGCAACGAAGCACACTGTCCTCGGTGCGGACGTCACGCAGCCCGGGGACGGCGTCGAACGCCTCAGCAGGGACGTGGCCGGCGAACTGGGCCTCGACGTGGTGGAGCGAGCGCGAGCGCAGCTCGTCGAGGCGCTCGACGGCGATGACCCGGCCCCTGC
>JAEXXY010000261.1 GCA_023451855.1 Actinomycetes bacterium | reverse complement strand
GCCTCATCCTCGTCGCGATCGTCGACGCCTACCTCATGTGGCGCCGCACGCGCCCGAAGCTCGAGGCCAAGTTCGGCGGCGCCGAGAAGGGCGACGCCTGGTACGCGATCATGCGCGCCTTCCAGATGCGCCGCACCCGGATGCCCAAGCCGCAGGTCGCCCGCGGCGAGCAGCCCCGCTGAGGCTGCCGAGCACGAACCCGAGAGCCCTCGCACGCCGACCGGCGTCCGAGGGCTCTGTGCGTGGGTGGCGCGACCGCGTCAGCCGTGCAGGTCGGCGAAGGCGAGCGGCTCGCGGGTGACGGCGTACGTCGCGAAGTAGAGCTTCTCGACCGACCCGTCGGCGGCGCGCACGACCTCGAGCACCTCACCCCGCTCGCGCCCGGCGGCGGCGCGGTAGCGGTCCGGGCCCTCCGACTCGAAACGCGTCTCGGACAGCGCATCGTCCTCGGACAGGCGCGACCACAGCCGGCCCTCCCGCACGAAGAACGTGATCGGCGACCCCTCCGACCACCACAGCCCGAGCAGCTCCTCGAGCTCGGGCCGCGGCGTCTCGGGCACCCAGGGCGGCGCGAGCGCGGGCTCGGTGTCGAGGACGGCCTCCACGAGGTCGGTGGCGAGGGCGAGCGTCAGGGCGCCCGACGTGCAGTTGGCGAAGACGACGGCGCCGACGCCGTCGCGACGACGGACCCGGAGGCCGGTGAGGTAGCCGGGCATCGCGCCACCGTGGCCGACGTACACCCGGTCGCCGCGCCGACCCATGCCGAAGCCGAGCCCGTAGGCGCCGGACCACCCGTCGACGTCGGTCATGATGAGCGGTCGGCACATCTCCTCGACCGTCTCGGGGGCGACGACCCGCTCGTCGGGGTCGGCAACGTAGGCCGCGTACCGCGCCATGTCGGCCACCGTCGACCACAGGCCGCCCAGCGGGGCCGTGGCGTTGAGGGTGAAGAGCGGTTCCTCGGTGGCCGTGCCCCGGTAGGGGTCGACCTGGTACCCGTGGGCCCGGTCCGGCTCGGGCGTCAGGCCGGTCCGGGTCATCCCGAGGGGGGCGAGGACGCGCCTGCGCACGACGTCCTCCCAGTCGCTGCCGGTCACGGTCTCCACGACGTGGCCCAGCAGGCCGTAGGCGAGGTTGGAGTAGTGGAAGGCATGGTGGGCCGGCAGCACCTGCTCAGCGTCCTCGACGCCGGCCAGGAAGGCCTCCTTCTCCGGCGCCGACAGCGACTCCCAGATGTTGCCCACCGGCTCGCGCTGCAGACCTGACGCGTGGGCCAGCATCTGCCGCAGCGGAACCCGCGCGTGGCGGGTGCCCGGCAGGTAGATGCCCAGCTCGTCGTCGAGGGTGAGCAGGCCGTCGTCGCGCAGCGCCATGACGGTGAGGGCGGTGAAGGTCTTGGTCACCGAGCCGATCATGAACTGCGTGTCGTCGTCGGCCGGGCGGGACGCGTCGCCGAGCTCGGCGGAGCCGACGTGGCCGGACCACACCAGCACGCCGTCGCGCACGACGCCCGCGCTGACGCCGGGCGAGCGCCACGTGCGCTGCGCCGTCGTGACGCGTCCGAGCAGGTCGCGGGCCAGACCCTCCGAGAGCCGGTCGGCCACGGCAGGTGCGCTCACTCGGCGGCCCGGAGACTCATCGGGCCGTAGACCACGGCTCCGGCCTCGCGCAGCGTCACCGACTCGACACCGCGGCCGAGGAGATCGCGCCACGTCTCGCCGAGGTAGTTCTCGGCATCGCCCTGGGTCGGGAAGCCGGTCATGGCCAGCCCCTCCCCCTCCATCGGCTCACCGTGCGCGTCGAGGTACAGCCAGGACCAGTCTCCGCTCATGCCCGTCACCCTAGACGCCTGTCGGACGCCCACGGCGCCCGGTCGTTTGACGGGTGACCCGGGCACGTGCCACGGTTCGCCTAACCGATGGACGTCGGGGCAAGCCGGTGCGACTCCGGCGCTGACCCGCAACCGTGACCCGGAACCGCGCCCCACTGGGCGTCGCCCCGGCAGCCGGAAAACCCGCGCCCGTCCGGCTCCCCAGTCAGTCTGTCGTGGAATGCGGACCGGAGTCACCGAGGACGGCTCCGTGTTGGGGGCCCGGCACGGTGTCCGACCGCGAGGAGGAAACCGTGTCCACCGTTGCCCGTACCCCGCTCCGGGTGCTGCTCGCCGTGCTCGTCGCCGCGGCCGTCACCGTGCTCACCACCGGACCCGCGCAGGCGGCCGCCTACCGGTTCTGGGGCTTCTACCAGCTCTCCAACGGCCAGTGGACCTTCGCCCAGAAGGGCTCGGACCAGACCGTCCCCGCCGACGGGAGCGTCGACGGCTGGCGGTTCGCCGTCGGCGACGAGAGCTCGACCCGTCTCCCGCGCGCCGTGCTCACCTTCGATGCCATCTGCGCCTCCACGCCTGCCGTGTCGGGTTCCAAGCGCGTCGGTGTCGTCGTCGACTACGGCCGCCCGGCCGACGCGGAGGACGCCGCGACGCCCCCGGCGCCCCAGGCCGTCTGCGCGGTCGTGCCCACGGCCGCGACGAGCACCGCCGTGCTGGCCAAGGCCGGCGAGCTGCGCATCGAGAAGGGCATGGTG
>JAEXXY010000170.1 GCA_023451855.1 Actinomycetes bacterium | reverse complement strand
CGGCATCGTCGGCGTCGCCCGCACCACGCACCCCCCGACGCCCTCCGCCCACCCGGCAGCGACGCCGTCCTCGACGCCGGCCGGCCCGTCGGGCACGACGCCCGACGACGCCCCCCGCTCCGACCCGCCCGCTCCGCCGAGCGCCTAGGGACGCCGGTGCGTCGGGGCGTGGAACGGTTCGCGGCCCCGACGTGTCACCACGGGTGAAGGACCACCCGATGGAGGAGCTCCCGATGCCGACCCACCCGTCCCGCAGCACCGACACCGACACCGACACCGACACCGACGGCGCCCGGGCCCGCGTCACCGGCCCGCTCCGACGCGTCCTGTTCGTGGGCGCTGTCCTCGCGGCGGGATCTGTCCTGTCCGCGTGCGGCTCGACACCCTCGGCGGGCACCGGCGCCACGACGCCGCCGGCAGCGTCCGTAGGGCCCAACCGTCCGGTCACCGCCCAGCCCGTCGACGCCGACGGCGCCCTGTCGTGCCCGAGGAGCCTCGCCTCGGCCGACGGTCTCACCGTGCCGCAGAAGCCGCAGGGGCTCGACGGCAACGCCCGGCTCCTGCCCGAGCGCGACCCCGCCTCGCTCGTCGTCTGCGCCTACCCGACGATGTCGGTCACCTCGGCCACGCCGCCCACCGCGCCGTACCGGCTCACCCAGCGCACGCTCGCCACGGCCGAGGAACGGCGTCAGGTCGTCGACCTGCTCTCCTGGGCGCCGCGGTGGAACGGCCAGGAGAACGTCTGCACGATGATGGCCGGCGACGAGACCGCCTACCTCGTCGGCGTCCGCTACGACGACGCGATCGTCTGGGTGGCCGCCAAGGCCGATGCCAACGCCTGCTCGAAGGCGACCAACGGCGACTTCACATCGGGCGCCCCCGTCGGCGTCCCGCTCCGCACCCTGCTGGCCGCGACTCCCGGCCCGGCCGGGGTCCGTTGTGACGCAAGGACGTTCGGTCGTCTAGGCGACGACAGCACGCTCGCCCCGGAGGGCGCGCCGCTCGTGACGGTATGCCGCATCGCTGCGGACGGCAGCACCAAGCCCACCGACCTCGACGCGTCACGGTCGGCGCAGGTCGTCGCGGCGCTGCGGGCGCTGCCGACGCGTCCGACCTCGCACACGTGCAACGGCTCGGGCTCGGCCACCGATCGGCGCTTCCACCTCGTGCTCACCTACCCGCAGGGGCCTGCCGTCCGCGTCGACGTCGACCCCGACTGCACGCCGCCCGTCAGGGGCGGTGGCGTCGAGTCGGCGCAGGTCGGGGAGGTCGTGGGGCTCGTCGAGCGGTGGAGCCCGCGCATCCCGGGCCCGGACCCGAACGGCGCGGTGTCCTCCACAGGTGGGGTCATCAGCCCGGAACGGCCCGTGGCGCCCGACGCGACGTCGGGCACCTCGGGCGGTTCGAGTGGCTCGGGCGGCTCGAACGCGGTGCCGGGCAACCCCGGCAGCGGCGTCGAGAAGGCGACGCCGACCGACGTCCCGCTGACGCCCTGACGCGGGTGGCTCAGGCGGTGACGCCGCGCTCGGCCCAGACCCGCGCGATCCAGGCCTCCACCTCGGCGCTGCTGCGCGGCATCGCCGCCGAGAGGTTCTCGCAGCCGTCCTCGGTGATGAGCACGTCGTCCTCGATGCGCACGCCGTTGCCGCGCAGCTCGGCCGGCACGAGCTCGTCGTCGGCCTTGAAGTAGAGGCCCGGCTCGACGGTGAGGATCATGCCCGGCTCGAGGATCGCATCGTTGTACTCCTCGCGGGTGGCGAGGGCGCAGTCGTGGACGTCGATGCCGAGGTGGTGGCTCGTGCCGTGGACCATCCAGCGCCGGTGGTACTGGCCGTGCTCGGCGTCGAGGGTGCCCTCGACGTCGACGCCCTCGGGCAGCAGGCCCCACTCGTGCAAGTGCTCGGCGATGACGCGGATCGCGGCGGCGTGGACGTCGCTGAACTTGTTGCCCGGCTTGCACGCGGCGATGCCTGCCTCCTGGGCGGCGTACACGGCGTCGTAGATCTTGCGCTGCGCGTCGCTGAAGGTGCCGCTGACGGGCAGGGTGCGGGTGATGTCGGCGGTGAAGAGCGAGTCGACCTCGACGCCGGCGTCGAGCAGCAGCAGGTCGCCCTCGCTGATGTCGCCGGTGTTCTTGATCCAGTGCAGCGTGTTGGCGTGGTCGCCGCTGGCGCAGATGCTGTCGTAGCCGACGCCGTTGCCGTGGTGGCGGGCGTGCAGGCCGAAGACGCCCTCGACCCAGCGCTCGCCGCGGCCGCGGCGGACCGCCTCGGGCAGGTCGGCGATGACGGCCTCGAAGCCCTGGTGCGTGCCCTCGATGGCCGAGCGCATCTGCTCGACCTCCCAGTCGTCCTTGACGAGGCGCAGCAGCGACAGGAAGTGGGCCAGCGCGTCGTCGGCCTCGCGCTCCTGCTCGGTGCGCGACTCGACCTCGGCGGCGTCATGCGACTGCGCGGCGGCCGCGCGCGCCTTGTCGACCCGCTCGGCCACCTCGGGGTCGGCGTCGCGCAGGACGCGGACGGTGACCGAGCCGGCGTCCTTGGCCACCGCGTCGGCGAACTCGTCGATGTGGCGGGCCGTCAGTCCGAGCTCGGACTCGACGTCGGCGAGCGTCGGGCGGGCACCGACCCAGAACTCGCCGTAGCGCGAGTCGCCGAAGAACTCCTCGGTGTCGCGGTCGGCGAGCGGGCGGAAGTAGAGGACCGCCTCGTGCCCGGCGTCATCGCCCGCGCCGGTCGGCTCGAGGACGAGCACGGCGTCGGGCTCGCGGTCGCTGCCGAGGCCCGTGAGGTGCGCGAAGGCGCTGTGCGGGCGGAAGACGTAGTCGCAGTCGTTGCTGCGCACCTTGAGCCCGCCTGCCGGCACGACGAGGCGCTCGCCGGGGAAGGCGGCGCTCACGGCGTCCCGGCGCCTGGCGGCCCAGTCGGCGGC
>JAEXXY010000159.1 GCA_023451855.1 Actinomycetes bacterium | reverse complement strand
CTGCTAGCCCTCCCGGAGCACCCGGTGCGGGTCGTCGTCGACGTCGGTGCCGGGCGCGGCGAGCTCGCGGCGCACCTGCGTACCGCGCTCGACGACACACCCGCCGGTGCATCGGTCCGCGTCTTCGCGGTCGACGTCGTCGAGCGACCCGAGGGCCTCGACTCGCGCATCGAGTGGGTCCGCTCCCCCGGCGGCGCCGCGCTGCCCCCTGAGCTCGACGACCTCGACGGCCTCGAGGCCTGTCTCGTCATCGCACACGAGTGGCTCGACGTCGTGCCCTGCACGGTGGCGCAGGTCGACGCGTCGGGCGTGCTGCGCGTCGTCCTCGTGGACCCCGCGACCGGGCAGGAGCGCCTCGGCGAGCCGCTCGGCGGGCCCGACCTCGCCTGGGCGCGCCAGCACTGGCCTGCCTCGACTCCCGGCGACCGGGTCGAGGTGGGGCTCGACCGCGACCGCGCCTGGGCGCAGCTGGTCCGCCGGGTCCGCTCCGGCACGCTCGTCGCCGTCGACTACGCCCACACCCGCGACGCCCGCCCGGCTCACGGCACCCTCGTCGGCTACGCGTCGGGCCACCTGACGACGCCCGTGCCCGACGGCTCGTGCGACATCACGGCGCACGTCGCCGTCGACACCCTCGACGCCGACGAGACACCCACCCAGCGCGAGGCCCTGCGCCGGCTCGGCGTGACGGCGACGGTCCCGCCCCACGCGCTCGCGACCCAGGACCCGCTCGGCTACCTCGCCGCCCTCGAGCGCACGAGCGCCGAGGCGCGGCTCGTCGACCCGGCCGGGTTCGGTGGGTTCCGGTGGGCGGTGAAACGGGTCCGCGCCGGCGACGTACGCTGATCGGCATGCGTCGCGTGTCCTCTTTCCTGCTCGCCCTCGGCGTCGCCGCCGGGGTCGTCCTCGGAGTCGTCGGCACGCCGACCCTCGCCTCGGCCCACGACGTGCTCGAGCGCAGCAACCCCTCCGACGGGGCCGTCGTCAACACCCTCCCGGACACCGTCGAGCTCACCTTCGCCGAGGCGCCGCTGGCCGTCGGCACGCAGGTCGTGGTCACCGGCCCCGCGGGCAACGTGTCCGAGGGCAGCCCGACGATCGAGGGCTCGATCGTGCGTCAGAAGCTCGCGGCGAGCGCGCCCGGCGGCGACTACACCGTCACCTACCGCGTCACGTCCGACGACGGGCACCCGGTGAGCGGCAGCTTCTCCTTCCACGCGACCGTCGGGCTCGACGGCTCCACGGCCACGGCCGGGCCGAGCGTCCATGTGCGACAGGCCGATCCGGCCGCCGAGGACGCGGGCTCGTCGGCGTTCGTGCCGGTGCTGCTCACCATCGTCGGCACGTGCGTGCTGCTCGGGGTCGGCGGCTTCCTCGTGCTGCGCAGCCGGCCGACGAAGGACGCCGACCGCCGGTAGCGGCCCGCAGGGCTGGCCGCGGCTCTCGGTCAGGACGCGTCGGCGCGTTCGACGCGTTCGACGCGTTCGACGAGGAGCCGCTCGTAGCCGCGCAGGACGAACGTCGGACGCCGTCGCTCCTCGACCACGCGGACCGGGCCGAGGCGCCCGAGCAGGGCGCGCACCGAGATCTGCAGCTCCATCCGGGCCAGCGGGGCGCCGAGGCAGAAGTGGATGCCGGCGCCGAAGGCCAGGTGCGGGTTGGGGTCGCGCGAGGCGTCGAAACGGTCGGGGTCGGCGAAGACGGCCGGGTCGCGGTTCGCGGCACCGAGCAGCGCCGCGACCTTCTGCCCCTCGCGGATGGTCACGCCGTGCAGCTCGACGTCGGCGGTGGCGGTGCGCTCGAACAGGTGCAGCGGCGAGTCGTGGCGCAGCATCTCCTCGACGAGCCGGGCGACCGCCGCGTCGTCGTCGAGCGAGGCGAGGACCGCGGCCAGCTGCCCGGGGTCGGCCAGCAGGGACGCCAGGCCGTTGCCGAAGCCGTTGACGCTGGCCTCGTGGCCGGCGTTGAGCAGCAGGACGACCGTGGCGACGAGCTCGCGGCGCGAGAGACGGTCGCCACCGTCGCGCTCCTCGACGAGCGCCGTGAGCAGGTCGTCGCCCGGCTGCTCGACCCGTTCGGCGGCGAGCGCCTCGACGTAGGCGGCGAACTCGGCGCACGCCCGCTGGGCTTCGGCCTGCGCCTCGGCCGACGGCGCCACCTCGTACATCCGGACGATGGCCTGCGACCAGTCGCGCAGCCGCTTCCAGTCGGAGGTGGGCGCCCCGAGCAGCTCGCAGATGACGAGGACCGGCAGCGGCTCGGCGTAGGACTCGATGACATCGACGCAGCCGTCGGCGTCGAGCCGTGCCTCCAGCCCGGTGAGCAGCTCGCCTGCGATCTGCTCGACGCGCGGGCGCAGGCGCTCGATGTGCCCGCGGTTGAAGGCGCCGGCCACGAGGCGTCGCAGCCGGGTGTGCTTCGGCGGCTCCGAGTCGAGGATCGAGTCGGCGTGCAACCAGTCGAACACCGTCCACGGGTCGTCGTCCGCGACGGCCCGCGACCGGAAGATGCGACCCAGGCGCCGGTCGCGCAGCACGTCGTTGGCGGCGGCGTGGGTCGTCGTCAGCCACAGGCCCAGGCCCTCGTGCCTGAGGATCGGCGCGACCTCGCGCATCGCGGCCAGCGCGGGGTACGGGTCGGCGACGAACTCCGGTGCCGACAGGTCGACCGAGGCCGGGGCGAGGGGCGCGGGCTGGCTCACGAACCCACTGTGCCCGATGACCGGGCACCGCGGGAGGCCGGGGTCACGCGGTGGCGGCCGCGAGGGCACGGCATACTCGGGCACATGGCCCCCGCGTCCGACGCCCCCGGCACGACCACGGCCCCGACGCGCCGCCAGGCCCTGACCGTCGGCGTCGGGGCCGGTGGCCTCGCCACCGCCGACATGGTCCTCAACATCGGCCCGCAGCACCCCGCGACGCACGGCGTCCTGCGGCTGCGCATCGTCGTCGACGGCGAGCGGATCGTCACGGCCGAGCCGATCATCGGCTACATGCACCGCGGCGCCGAGAAGCTCTTCGAGGTGCGCGACTACCGCCAGATCATCGTGCTGGCCAACCGCCACGACTGGCTCTCGGCGTTCTCCAACGAGCTGGGCGTGGTGCTCGGCGTCGAGCACATGCTCGGCATGGAGGTGCCCCAGCGCGCCGTCTGGGCCCGCATGCTCCTCGCCGAGCTCAACCGGGTGCTCAACCACCTGATGTTCCTCGGCTCCTACCCCCTCGAGCTCGGCGCTATCACTCCGGTCTTCCACGCGTTCCGCGAGCGCGAGGAGCTCCAGGCGGTCATGGAGGAGGTGTCGGGCGGGCGGATGCACTTCATGTTCAACCGCGTCGGCGGCCTCAAGGAGGATCTCCCGGCCGGCTGGCTCGGCCGCGCCGGTCACGCCGTCGACAGCGTCCGCCGCCGCCTGCCCGCGCTCGAGCGGCTCGTCGTCGGCAACGAGATCCTCGAGGGCCGCACCCGCGGCGTGGGGGTGCTCCCGCGTGAGACCGCCCTCGCCTACGGCGTCTCCGGGCCGATCGCCCGCGCGAGCGGCGTCGACGTCGACCTGCGCCGCGACACCCCCTACCTCGCCTACGGCGAGATCTTCGGCGATGGCGGCCCCGGACGCGTGGTCACCCGTACCGCCGGCGACTGCCTGGCGCGGCTCGAGGTGCTCCTCGAGCAGGTGCACGTCTCGCTCGACCTCGCCGAGGCGTGCCTCGACCGGCTCGTCGCGCTGCCGCAGGGGCCGATCAACGTCAAGCTGCCCAAGGTGCTCAAGGTGCCGGAGGGGCAGGTGTACTGCGCCACCGAGAACCCGCTCGGGTTCAACGGCTACTACCTCGTGTCCCGCGGCGAGAAGACGCCGTGGCGGCTCAAGCTGCGCTCGGCCTCCTTCAACAACGTCTCGGTGCTGGCCGAGATGCTCCCTGGCCAGCTCATCGCCGACATGGTCGCCATCCTCGGCTCGATGTTCTTCGTCGTCGGCGACGTGGACAAGTGAGCGGGCGCGTGGGCACCGGGACGCGTCGACGCGTCGGGCGTGACACGTGGGTACGCGCCGCTGCCGTCGCCGTCATCACGGCGTCGGTGACGCTCGCGGCCGCGTGCTCGGACGAGGACACCGTCGACACGATCCCGCCGCCGTGGCCGGCCCGCACGACGACGCCCGACGGGCCACCCGGTCCGCCGCGCACGAGCGCGACGAAGGCCACGAAGGCCACGAAGGCCACGACCTCGACGATCACGCCGGTGTTCCCCACGACGACGCGGCCGCCCGTCCTGTCGACCAGGCCCTGACCGCTGACGGTCAGTAGGCCGGGACGCCGACGTACCGGGGTGTGCCGCTCACCACGTCGATGACCGGTCGGTTCCCGAGCGGCTGCGAGAGCCGGACCGTCGCGGGTGTCATCAGGCCGACTCCGGTGCAGACGGTGCCCGCCGGCGGCTCGTCGTAGGAGCCGCCGACGACCACGAGGTCGTGCGCCTCGACCACGTTGACGCGTGGGTCGACCTCGCACTCCCCGTGGAAGATCGTCACGTCAAGGGTCGCCCCGTGGACCGCCCTCAGGAGACCGACGCTCATCAGCCCCCCGGGCGAGTCGCCGAGGCCGGGAGGTGCGGACGGCCGTGGCGCAGGAGCGAGGACGTCTGGCGCCGTCGCCACGACGAGCGGGTGCCGTGCCAGTCCGCGCACCGTCAGCTCCCAGGCCGGGACCGTCGCGCCGCCGCGGTCGGTCGTGACCCGGGCCTGCGACAACCGCGCGGCGGTCACCTGGAGCCGGCAGCGGTCGGCGGGCACCGAGAGTCCACACGTGCCGCTGGCACCCGCGAACGCCCGCTGCAGAGCGGCCCGGACGCCGATGGTTCCGACCCGCCGGGCCGCCCCTCCCGGCAGCGTCATGGTGGCGGCCGACTCACGGTCCGGCGTCACCGAGTCAGACACCTCGACGCGCCCGGCGTTCCACGCCTCCTTCTGGTCCACGGTGTCGAAGGCAGCTTCAGCGTCCCACGGCGACACGAGGACCAGACCTGTCGGCCTCGAGGGCAGTCCGGCCTGTCGAACGGCCGCCGCGACGTCGTCCGCGCGATCCCTGAACCACGCCGGGGCCGGGGCCACCGACAGTGTTGTGAGTCCGCGCGCAGGAAGGTCGGTCGCGCCGTCGCCGACGCCCGAGACCGTCGGCGAACTGCACGCAGCGAGGACGAGCGCGGTCACCACGGCGACGACACTGCCCACGAGGCTGGGTGCTCCCATGACCGAAGGACACCACAGACGCCGGCATCGTTGCACGCCAATGCGCTCGACCCGAGGCGGCTGCACCGACCGCGTCGCCCTGGCCACCACCGAACCTGCGTCACTGCTGCACAGGACGCAGCAGTGACGCAGGGGCGAACAGGCGAGCGCTCCGGGACACCTCCCCCCGGGCGCTACGTCAGTGCTGCGCCGGACGCAGCAGTGACGCAGGGGCGAACAGGCAAGCGCTCCGGGACACCTCCCCCGCGCGCTACGTCAGTGCTGCGCCGGACGCAGCAGTGACGCAGGTTGCCTGGCCGAGCGGATCAGGTGCCGGGGTCGCGGCCGTTGCGCGGATCACGACCGTTTCGGGCCTCGTCGTCCTCGTCACCCGGACGAAGTCGGCACCAGCGCTGCACGAGCATCCCGGAGGCGCACAGGAGCAGGGCGACGACGACGTGCGCGACGAACGGCCAGATGCGGTCGCGCTGGGACTGGACATCGGCGTCGGGCAGCAGCACGAGCACGTTGGCCACGTACCAGCCGACGAGGGCGGCGCCGGTGAGTGCGCCTGCCTGCCCGAGCACGAGGGTGCGCGCCGCGCGCAGCGGCGTCACGTGCGGCTGGGCGAGGCCGTCGCGGACCTTGCGCACCTGCCACCCGGCCACGACGAGGCCGCCCGCGAGGAAGAGCATCGCGACGAGGCCGAACCATCCGGGGTCCGGCAGCCCGTGGCCCCCGCCGGCGACCGAGCGCAGCCCGAGCCAGGCCAGGACCGTGACGACGAGCCCGGTCAGCACCAGGGCCGGGACGCGGATGCCGGAATGCGGTCTCACAGCTGCTCCCACCTGGGCCCGGGCCGCACGCCCGAGCAGTCGAGGCCAGCAAGCAGGTCGCCGACGGCCTGGATGCCGTCCCGGCCCTCGCCGACCCGCAGCGCGGCGCGGGGGTCGACGTCGAGCCAGGGCACGAGGACGAACGCCCGCTCGTGCGCGCGGGGATGCGGCAGCGTGAGCCGCGCGTCGTCCCTGACGACCTCGCGGTGGCCGCCCGGCCGGCCGTACTGGACGAGGTCGAGGTCGAGCGTCCGTGCACCCCAGCGGACGTCGCGGGCCCGGCCGTGGTCGGCCTCGATGCGGTGCAGCTCGGCGAGCAGGTCGGTCGGGTGCAGCAGGGAGCGCCCGACGACGACGGCGTTGAGGAACTCCGGCTGGTCCGGACCGCCGACCGGGTCGGTGGCGACGATGTCGGACACCCCGGTGACGGTGAGGCCGGGCAGCGAGGTGAGCGCTGCGACGGCGTCGGTCAGCGTGTGGGCGCGGTCGCCGAGATTGGCGCCGAGCGCGATGACGACGTGCGCGGCGTTCGTCCGGGTGACCTTCACCTGCACGTCGGTGAACGGGTGACCGACGGGCGCCTCGGGCTTGTGCACGACGACCTCGACGGTGTGGATGAGGTCGTGGCGCAGGACGTCGTCGGCGATGACCTCGGCGAGGCGCTCGATGAGGTCGAAGGACGGCCCGGTGATGCGTGCCACGACGTCGGCGGCGACCTCCGCGTAGTTGACCGTCGCCCTGAGCTCGTCCGTGCGCCCGGCCGGCTCGAGGTCGAGCATCATCGTCACGTCGACGAGGAATGTCTGGCCGTCGCGCTTCTCGGCCTCGAGCACTCCGTGGTGGCCGCGCGCCGTCACTCCCTGCAGCACGATCCGGTCGGGCATCGGTCGGGTTCCTCCGTCGGTGTAGTGGGGGCAGTCGGTCAGTCGGTCAGTCGGTGAGGTCGTCGGGCACGTGGTCGAGCGTGGCCCGGACGACCGCGAGGGCACGCACCGTCGAGGCGACGTCGTGCACGCGCACGCACCATAGCCCGGCCATGGCGGCCATGACCGATGTGGCGGTGGACTCGATGTCGCGCTCGGCCGCCGGACGCGGGGACTCGTCGGCGCCGCGGCCGAGCCGGCCGAGGAACGTCTTGCGCGAGGCGCCGAGCAGCACCGGGTGGCCGAGGCCGTGCAGCACCGGCAGCGCCGCCATGAGGGCCCAGTTGTGCTCGGCGGTCTTGGCGAACCCGAGGCCCGGGTCGAGCACGAGCCGCTCGGGCGCGATGCCGGCCTCGAGCAGCGCGTCGCGTCGGGCCGAGAGCTCGTCCAGCACCTCACCGACGACGTTGGTGTACACGGCCCGCGACTGCATCTGGGTGCTGTGGCCGCGCCAGTGCATTGCGACGAACGGCCAGCCGGCCCCCGCCACGAGGGGCACCATGTCGGGGTCGGCGAGGCCGCCGGAGACGTCGTTGACGATCGCAGCCCCGGCCTCGACGGCCGCCGCGGCCACCTCGGCGCGCATCGTGTCGACGGACACGACGGCACCGTGTCGGCTCAGCGCCTCGATGACGGGCACGACGCGACGCAGCTCCTCGGCCACCGACGGACGCTCGGCGCCCGGACGCGTCGACTCGCCCCCGACGTCGACGACGTCGGCCCCGGCAGCGAGCACCTCGAGCCCGTGCGCGATCGCCGCCTCGGGCTCGAACCACTCGCCGCCGTCGGAGAAGGAGTCGGGCGTGACGTTGACGACCCCCATGACGAGGGTGCGGTCGGTGACGGCCAGCAGCTCCTCGGCGGGACTGCCGGCGCGCGGGTCGGCGTCGGTGCCGCTCACTTGTTGCCCTCGAGCATGAGCGCCATGGCCTCTGCTCGAGTGGCCGGGTTGCGCAGCTGGCCGCGGACGGCCGAGGTGATCGTCGAGGCGCCCGGCTTGCGGATGCCCCGCATCGACATGCAGAGGTGCTCGGCCTGGATGACGACGATGACGCCCTGGACGTCGAGGTACTCGACGAGCGAGTCGGCGATCTGGGAGGTCAGCCGCTCCTGCACCTGCGGGCGCCGGGCGAACACCTCGACGAGGCGGGCCAGCTTCGACAGGCCGGTCACCCGGCCGTGCTGGTCCGGGATGTACCCGATGTGGGCGACCCCGTGGAAGGGCACGAGGTGGTGCTCGCACGTGCTGTAGAGCTCGATGTCGCGGACGATGACGAGCTCTTGGTGGTCGATGGAGAAGGTCGTGCTCAGGACGCCCGCGGCCGTCTGGTCGAGGCCGGCGAAGATCTCGGCGTAGGCCCGTGCGACGCGGCCCGGCGTGTCACGCAGGCCCTCCCGCTCGGGGTCCTCACCGACGGCGATGAGCAGCTCGCGGACCGCCGCCTCGGCTCGCCCGTGGTCGACCGCCACCGTCAGCTCTTCTCGTTGGGGTTGACCGGACGGTCGTCCGGCACCTCGATGACCTCCTCGGCCGGGTGCTCCTCGGCGAGCGGGTGCGCACCGACGGACGCGGCCTCGTCGATCTTCTCCTCGAGCGCGCGGTCGGGGGCGACCGGCGGCGGGAGGTGGCCGTTCTGGCCCGAGCCGTTCTGCGAGGCAGCGATCTCGGCGGGCGTCAGGACCGGCGGCCGGTCGCCCGGCACGCGCGTCTGCGAGGACAGCCACGTCGGACGCTCCGGCACGCGGACGACGGCCTTGAAGACCTCGGCGAGCTCGGCCTGGTTGAGCGTCTCCTTCTCGAGCAGCTCGAGGACGAGGTGGTCGAGGATGTCGCGGTTCTGGTTGATCGCCTCGTAGGCCTCGTCGTGGGCCGCCTCGATGAGCTTGCGGACCTCCTCGTCGACGACGCTGGCGACGCGCTCGGAGTAGTCGCGCTCGTGGCCCATGTCGCGGCCGAGGAAGACCTCGCCGTTGGACTGGCCGAGCTTGATGGCGCCGATGCGCTCGCTCATGCCGAACTCGGTGATCATCTTGCGGGCCAGGCCGGTGGCCTTCTCGATGTCGTTGCTGGCGCCGGTCGTCGGCTCGTGGAAGACGATCTCCTCGGCGACGCGTCCGCCGAGGGCGTACGAGAGCTGGTCGAGGATCTCGTTGCGGGTCGTCGAGTACTTGTCGTCGACGGGCATGACCATCGTGTAGCCGAGGGCCCGTCCGCGGGGAAGGATCGTCACCTTCGTCACCGGGTCGGTGTGGTTGAGCGCCGCGGCGACGAGGGCGTGGCCGCCCTCGTGGTAGGCGGTGATCTTGCGCTCCTTGGCCGACATGATGCGGGTGCGCTTCTGGGGGCCGGCGATGACGCGGTCGATGGCCTCGTCGAGGGCCTGGTTGTCGATGACCTTCTTGTCGCTGCGCGCGGTGAGCAGCGCGGCCTCGTTGAGGACGTTGGCGAGGTCGGCACCGGTGAAGCCGGGCGTGCGGCGCGCGACGGCGAGCAGGTCGACGTCGGAGGCCATCGGCTTGCCCTGGCCGTGCACCTCGAGGATGCGGTGGCGGCCGATCATGTCGGGCGAGTCGACGGCGATCTGCCGGTCGAAGCGGCCCGGGCGCAGCAGGGCCGGGTCGAGGATGTCGGGCCGGTTGGTGGCCGCGATGAGGATGACGTTGGTCTTGACGTCGAAGCCGTCCATCTCGACGAGCAGCTGGTTGAGCGGCTGCTCGCGCTCGTCGTGACCGCCGCCCAGGCCGGCGCCGCGGTGGCGACCGACGGCGTCGATCTCGTCGACGAAGACGATGGCCGGGGCGTTCGCCTTGGCCTGCTCGAAGAGGTCGCGGACGCGGCTCGCACCGACACCGACGAACATCTCGACGAAGTCCGAGCCGGAGATCGAGTAGAACGGCACCCCGGCCTCGCCGGCGACGGCGCGCGCGAGGAGCGTCTTGCCGGTTCCGGGCTGGCCGTAGAGCAGCACGCCCTTGGGGATCTTGGCGCCGACGGCGAGGAACTTGGCCGGTTCCTGGAGGAACTCCTTGATCTCCTGGAGCTCCTCGATGGCCTCGTCGCAGCCGGCGACGTCGGCGAAGGTGACCTTCGGGGTGTCCTTCGTGGCGAGCTTGGCCCGCGACTTGCCGAACTGCATGACCCGGTTGCCACCGCCCTGCATCTGACCCATGAGGAACCAGAAGATGGCCAGGATCACGATGATCGGCAGGATCGAGAACAGCAGCGAGCCGAACCAGCTCTGCTGCTCGATGTAGTCGTCGGTGCCCTGGGGCGGGGCCTTGGCGTCGAGCGCCTTGACGACGTCGGTCGCGCGCGCGTCGACGTAGTAGGCGTAGACCGACGAGGCGTCCTTCACCGACCCGTCGGGCGCCGTGTACGGCTTGGCGAGCGTCAGCTCCATCCGCTCGTTGTTGATGAGCTTGGCCGACGTGACGTTGCCACTCGTGATCTGCTTCATCGCCTCGGAGGTGTCGATCCGCGGCGGGCCGGACTGCGAGAACATCATGCCGAAGACGAGCGCGCTGATGAGGACCAAGATCCACAGCAGTGGGGTGCGCAGAATCCGCTTAGCGTCCATGTACGTGCGGGGCTGGGCAGCCCCGGTCCTCCTGCTCGTCCGGTGAGTTCGTCCTCCGGCACAACGTCCGGCGGACTACCAGTGTTCCGCATCCGGCCGGTGCCTGACCAACCAGCCCGTACCCGTTCGGGACCCGGGTGTGATCGGCGTCAGCCCGCAGTGGCGGCGCGCAGGGCCTCGAGCACCCGGCGGTCGATGCCGTCGGGGCTCAGCCGGGCCTCGTAGTTGGCGTTGCCGGCCCAGTCGGCGAGGGCGGTGGGCAGGTCGGGCGCGCCACCGTCGCCCACCGGATGCCCGGCCTGGGCGAGCCGGTCGGCGACCTCGTCGGCGAGGGGCCCGGCGAGCGCCTGGACGTCCTCGGGCCGCCCGAAGTACATCTCCCACTCGTCGAGGAGCCGGCCGAGCTCGGTGACGGGGTCGGCGTGGTCGTCGACGCGCAGGTCGGCCAGCACGCCGGACGCGTCGTAGCCCGCACCCGGCTCGACGGCGTACACCGCGGCGCTCTGCCGTCCGCGGGAGTCGCCGCCCGCGGCGTCGCCGGCGACGAGCGCCGCGAGGAGGCGCCGGGCCAGGCCCTGCCCCTCCGAGG
>JAEXXY010000200.1 GCA_023451855.1 Actinomycetes bacterium | reverse complement strand
GGGTGGCCCGGCCTCGGCCTCGTCGGGCAGCTCGCCGGTGCGCGCGGCCCGCGCCGCGACCTCGGTGAGGAGGGCGCGCAGCTGCTCCGGCGTCATGCCGCCGAGTCTACGAGTCGGCCCATCGGTCGCCGGTCCGGCCTGATTCACGGATGCCCGAGGCGGACTGCTAGTCTCACCGGGCGCACGAAAGTTGCGCGTGTCGCCCCCGTAGCTCAGGGGATAGAGCACCGCCCTCCGGAGGCGGGAGCGCAGGTTCGAATCCTGCCGGGGGCACCGTCGAACGACGAAGGGCCGACCTGAAGGCGCGAAGCGCCACTCAGGTCGGCCCTTCGTCGTTCTCGGTGGCCCCACGGCAGGACTCGGGGAGAACACGTCTGAGGCACGAAGACGTGTTCGGAGTCCTGCCGGGGGCACCGGGTCAGGTTCCCGGGCGACCGCCGTGGTTCGCCGCCGCATCTGCCCTGAGGCGACACCGGTCCCCACGACCGCGAGACGCTCGAAGCACTCTGGGCGGCGCGTCTGCGAGTCTGAACTCGTGCTCATCCCGAAACCCGTCGCCGCGGGCATCCGCGCCGGCACGGTCACCCAGGCCTTCCGACGCTGGGACGCCCCGCGCGTCAAGGTCGGCGGGACGCAGCTGACCTCCGCCGGCGTGGTCCGTTTCGAGGCCGTCACGCTGGTGCGCGACGTCACGCGGCTCACCGAGCGCGACGCCCACCGCGCCGGGGTCAAGGACCTCCCGACCCTGTTGCGGGCTCTCGAGCCGAAGGAGCGCACGCCGTCGCAGGTGGGTGGCAGGGGCGGCAAGGGCGGCGACAGGGTGTACCGGATCCGCCTCTCGTGGGCCGGCGAGGACCCACGGCTCGCCCTGCGCGACGCGCTCCCCGACACTGCCGCGCTGGAGGACCTCGGTCGCCGCCTCGACCGGCTCGACGCCCGTCCGACCGGGCCGTGGACCCGCGAGATCCTCGAGTGGATCCGCGACAACCCGCACGTCGTGGCCCGGGAGCTGGCGGCGCTGCGCGAGGTCGACCTGCTGCCGATGAAGGTCGACATCCGCAAGCTCAAGGCGCTCGGCCTGACCATCAGCCACGACGTCGGCTATGAGCTCGCGCCCAGAGGGCAGGCCTACCTCGACTGGCGCGCCGCGCGAGACGACGACGCGGAGGACGCCACAGAACGCGAGGCCTGAAGCGTCAGCGCTGCGTCGTGTCGGTGACCTCGCCGACGAGCTCCTCGAGGACGTCCTCGAGGAAGACGACGCCGGTGACCCGCGCCTCCTCGTCGATGACCCGGGCCAGGTGGGCGCCGGTCAGCTGCATCGTGGCGAGCACGTCCTCGACCTCGTCTCCCTCGCGGACGGTCGCAAGCCGCCGGACGCGTTTGGGCGGCACCGGCTGCTCGTGCCGCTCGTCGTCGGCGTAGAGGATGTCCTTGAGGTGGATGTAGCCGGCGATCTCGCCGGCCGCGTCGCGCACCGGGTAGCGGCTGAACCCCCGCCGGGCCACGAGCCGCTCGATGTCGGCCGGCGTCGCGCCGAGCTCGACGGTCGTCAGCGCGTCGGCGCCCACCGCGACGTCGCGGGCCAGCTTGTCGGAGAACTCGAGGGTCTTGGTGACGAGGCCGTGCCGCTCCTCCTCGATGAGGCCCTCGCGGCGGGACTCCCCGACGATGTGGGCGACCTCCTCGACCGTGAAGGCCGAGGTCAGCTCGTCCTTCGGCTCGACCTTGAGCAGCCGCACGAGGGCCTTGGCCGTCGCCTCCATGGCCGCCACGAGGTGACGCAGCGTGCGCGCGATGAAGAAGAGCGGCGGCACGAGGACGAGCGCAGCGCGGTCGGGCCCGGCGATGGCGAGGTTCTTCGGGATCATCTCGCCGACGACGACGTGCAGGTAGCTGACGATGAGCAGCGCGAGCGCGAGGGCGACTCCGCTGGCCCACGCGTCGGAGAGCCCGACGGAGTGGAAGAGCGGCTCCAGCAGGTGGTGCAGCGCGGCCTCGGCGAGCGCACCGAGGCCGACCGAGCACACGGTGATGCCGAGCTGGGCGGTGACGAGCATCGAGCCGAGGCGCTCGAGCGCCTGCAGGCACGACGCGGCGCGCTTGCTGCCGGCCTCGGCGAGCGGCTCGAGCGTGGACCGGCGCACCGCCATCGCGGCGAACTCGGCCCCGACGAAGAACGCGTTGCCGAACAGGAGGAACAGCGAGACGACGTAGACCCAGGGCCCGCTCACGAGCTCCCCTCCCCCGCACCCGATGCATCCGGCGCACCGTCAGCACGCTCGACGGGACCGGCGTCCGGCAGCGAGTCGGGGTCGGGCACGAAGCGCAGCCGGTCGACCCGACGCCCCTCCATGCCGACGACCTTGATCCGCCAGCCCGGCACGTGGACCGTGTCGCCGACGGCCGGGACGCGCCCGAGCACGGCCATGACGTAGCCGCCCATGGTCTCGTACGCAGGGCCGTCCGGAACATCGGCGTCGAAGGCGTCGCGCACCTCGTCGGGGCGCCAGAGACCGGGCACCGTCCACGACCCGTCGAGCAGCTCGCGGCCGCTCTGGCGGCTTCGGTCGTGCTCGTCGGAGACCTCGCCGACGATCTCCTCGACGACGTCCTCGAGAGTGACGATTCCCGACGTGCCGCCGTACTCGTCGACGACGACGGCCATCTGGAAGCCCCCCTCGCGCAGCTGGCGCAGGAGCGGGTCGAGGCGGATCGTCTCGGGCACGACGAGCCGCTCGGACATCAGCGCCGACACCGGCACGTCCTTGCGCCGCTCGTGCGGCACGGCCATCGCCTTCTTGACGTGGACGACGCCGTCGACGTCGTCCCAGTCCTCGCCGAGCACGGGGAAGCGCGAGAAGCCGGTGCGCCGCGAGAGGCGCAGGACGTCGTCGGCCGACTCGTCGCGGTGGATCCCGGTCGACCGCACCCGGGGGGTCATGACGTCGTCGGCGGTGCGCTCGCCGAAGCCGAGCGAGCGGGTCAGCATCCGGGCCGTGGTCCGGTCGAGGGTGCCGGCTTCGGCCGACCGTTGGACGAGGCTGGCGAGCTCCTGCGGGGTGCGCGCGCCGGAGAGCTCCTCCTGCGGCTCGATGCCGACCCATCGCAGGAACGCGTTGGCCGACCCGTTGAGCACGACGATGAGCGGCTTGGCCAGGGCAGCGAAGACGCGGACCGGCAGAGCCACGACCTTGGCCGTCGCGAGCGGCACGGAGATGCCGAGGAACTGCGGCAGCAGCTCACCGAAGATCATCGAGAAGACGGTGGCGAGCACGAGGGCGATGGCGCTCGACAGGGCCTGGACGGCGCCCGCCCCGAGCCCAAGGCTCTTCAGCGGACCGGAGACGAGCTGGCCGATCGAGGGCTCGGCGAGGTAGCCGACGACGAGGGTGGTGATGGTGATGCCGACCTGCGCCGCGGACAGCTGGGTCGAGAGCTGCTTGAGCGACTGGAGCACGACGCGGGCGCGGGAGTCGCCCTCGTCGATGGCGCGCTGCACCGTCGGCCGGTCGAGGGCGACGAGGGAGAACTCGGCCGCGACGAAGACGGCGGTCCCCGCCGTGAGCAGCACCGCCCCGAGGACGAGGAGCCACTCGGTCATGCGGGCAGGCCTCCCACGACGTGGAGAGTGAGGAGGGAACGCTCGACCGGTTCGGGATCGCAGGTCATGGTGGGCCCACTATAGGGAGCGGAGCAGGGCGTGGGACGCGTGTGGTTGAGTGGGCGCCGGACGCGGGGGTCGGGCCGGTGCGACGGGAGCGCTACGGACGCCACGCGCCGAACACGAAGGGAGCGTGCAGTGGGTGCACGTCCGGGTTTCACCGGGACCATCGAGGTGCGCGGGCTGACGAAGCGGTTCGGCTCCTTCACGGCCGTCGACCACCTCGACCTCGACGTCGAGCCGGGCCGCATCACCGGCTTCCTCGGCCCGAACGGCAGCGGCAAGACGACGACGCTTCGCATGCTCCTCGGCCTGATCCGGCCCACGGCCGGCACCGCGACGATCGACGGGCGGCGCTACGTCGACATCACCAACCCGTTGACCGTCGTCGGCTCGGCACTCGAGGCGACGAACTTCCATCCCGGCCGCAGCGGCCGCGACCACCTGCGCGTGCAGGCGTCGGTCGCCGGCGTGCCCAGCCGACGCGTCGACGAGATGCTCGAGCTCGTCGGCATCCCGGCCGCGGCCCGCAAGCGCGCGGGCGGCTACTCGATGGGCATGCGCCAGCGTCTCGGCCTGGCAGCGGCGCTCCTCGGCGACCCGCAGGTCGTCATCCTCGACGAGCCGGCCAACGGCCTGGACCCCGAGGGCATCCGGTGGCTTCGGGGCTTCCTGCGCCACCTCGCCGGCGACGGCAAGACCCTGCTCATCTCGAGCCACATGCTCTCCGAGGTCGAGCAGACGGTCGACGACGTCGTCATCATCGCCAACGGCCGACGCGTGGCCCAGGGCACCGTCGCCGAGCTGCGCGGTGAGCCCACCGCCTTCGTGCGCACGTCCGACCCCGACCGTCTCGCGGGCGCCCTGCGCGGTCGGGGGCTGCGCGTCGAGGCCGTCGACGGCCTCGACCGCGCGGCCCTGCGCGTCACGACGCAGGACCTGCAGGTCGTCGGCGACGTCGCCCACGCCAACGACGTCGCCATCCACGAGCTGCGCGGCGAGCAGACCCACCTCGAGGAGCTCTTCTTCAACCTCACCGAGTCGGGCGAGCACCGCAACCGCAACCTCGGTGACGACGACACCCCCTCGGCCGCCACCTCGGACGTCACACCCGACGCCTCGCGCCACGTCTCACCCGACCCCTCCGGGGCCGCCGACGTGCCGTCCGACCTGCCGCCCGACCTGCCGCCCCCGAGCGGACCTCCCGTCGACCACCCACCACCGCCCGACGCGTCGGGCGCCTCGGGTACCGGAACCTCCGGTACGTCGGGGCCCTGGGCTCCGGGCGCCCGATCGGAGGGCGAGGCCAGATGACCGCCGCGATCCGCTCCGAGTTCCGCAAGTTCTTCACGACCCGCCTGTGGTGGGGCATGGCCATCGCCGTCGCCGTCACGGGTGCGGCCTTCGCCGTGCTCTTCGCCTTCGTCTTCACCAGCGACGCCATCCGCGGGCCGCAGGCCGCCGCGGTGCCGCGCACCGACCTCGCGCTGGCCAAGGCCGTCTTCACCGGCGGCATCCAGGTCGGCTACCTGCTCACCCTCGCCATCGGCGTCATGACGATCGGCTCGGAGTACCGGCACAAGACGATCACCGCGACCTTCCTGGCCACGCCCCGCCGCGGCCGGGTCATGGGCGCCAAGGTGGTCTCGCTGCTCGCCATCGGCGCGTTCTACGGCGTGCTGTCGCTGGCCGGCTCCGTCGCGGCCGGCACCCTGGTGCTCCGGTCCAAGGGGCACGAGCCCTTCGCCGACCCGGCGATCTGGCGCACCCTGGCCCTGTCGCTGCTCGTGCTCGGGCTCTGGGCCCTCATCGGCCTCGGCGCCGGCATCCTCATCCCGAACCAGGTGGCCGCGCTGCTCATCTCGGTCGCGGTGGCCTGGCTCGTCGAGCCGGTCCTCAGCCTCGTGCTCGCCCTGACCGACTGGGGCAAGGCCATCGCGCCGTACCTGCCGAGCCGGGCCACCGCGGCGATGCTCGACACCTCCGGCGGCGGCTTCAACGGGGAGGTCCTCGAGCAGCTGTCGTGGTGGGCAGGGGCGCTCGTCCTGGCCGGCTACGCCGCCCTGATGGCCGGGCTCGGCACGTGGCGCACGGTGCGCAGCGACATCAGCTGACGCGTCCGGCCCGCCCGCCGTACCGCACGGGAGCGGCATCGCGACAGCAGGACCGGCGCGGCATCGCAACGTGACGAAGGCCTCGTCACAGCCCCCGCTCGACATCCGAGCCCATGTCCGCTATTCGAGCGCGCGGGGCTAGGCTTGACCCCTGTTAGGCACCGACGCACCCAAGCCAACGAAAGAGGCGCATTCGCCGTGTCCGATCAGTCCACGTCCGGAGACCCGATCGCAGCATTCGGTCCGAACGAATGGCTCGTCGACGAGCTGTACCAGCAGTACTTGACGGACAAGCAGTCCGTCGACAAGGCCTGGTGGGGGTTCTTCGAGGACTACCGGCCCGGGGACACGGACGCGAACGGTGCCACGACGCCCACCCCGAAGGCCCAGCCGACCCCCGCGACCGCGGCTGCTCCCGCGACGAAGCCCGCCGCCCCGCCGAGCAACGG
>JAEXXY010000196.1 GCA_023451855.1 Actinomycetes bacterium | reverse complement strand
CCGGCATGGAGGGTGTCGGCCCCGGAGGCCGCCTCACCGACGCCGGTGTCGAGGCGCGCCGCCCCGGAGGCCAGGTCGTGCAGCCCACGCGCGAGGCCCGTTGCACCCGTGGCCAGCTCGTGCGCCCCCGAGTCGGCCTTGGCCGCACCGGCGCGCAGCTTCTCGGATCCGTCGACCGCCGTGACGAGCTGGTCGTGCACCTGGCTGAAGCCGAGGAGCAGCCTGCTCGCAGCCGTCTGGCTGACCTCGCTGGCCACGGAGGCGGTGACCTGCTTGATGACCTGGTTGCCGATCATCGAGGTCATGTAGTTGTTGGCGTCGTTCGTCTCGAGGACGACCGTGGCCTGGCGTGGCGTGAACTCGGCGGTCGAGGCGAGGTCGGCGGAGAAGGCCCTCGGCAGGATGACGGCGAACGCGTAGGTGCCGTCGTCGACGCCGCGCATCGCCTCGGCGTGCGACACCCGGTGCCAGTCGAAGGACTTCGAGTCGACGAGGTGGTCGGCCACCTGGCCACCGACCTGCAGCCTCTCCCCCGTGCTCAGGGTCGTGCCGGTGTCGTCGCTGACGACGGCGGCGGGCACCTGCGGGAAGGCGCCGTAGGGGTCGCGGTTGGCGTAGAGGTAGAGGCCGCCGTAGAGCGTCGGGACGAGGACGAGGGCAGCGAGCGCGAGGCGGCCCAGCCGCGAGGAGGTGAGGCGGCGCAGCTCGGCGACCGCGAGGCGGACGGGGTTCATGCCGAGGGCTCCTTGGCGAGGTCGGGTTCGGCGGTCCGGGCGAGGGCCGCGGCCGTGGCGGCGGTGGTCAGCACGACGACCGCCAGGCCGGTCGCGGCGAGCCGGTGACACACGTCGAGCCACTCGGCAGGGTCGCCGCCGTGCCGCTCGGGGCCGGCGAGGACGAGGACGTGCACGTGCGGGTGCAGGGCGCCGAGCTCGAGCAGCAGGCTGGTGCGGACCCCGGGTGGCAGCTGCTCCCAGGGCCGGCCGGCCCGTTCGGCGAGGTCGCGTTCGGCGAGGAAGGCGGTGACGGCCCCCCGTGATGCCGGGCGCTCGGCGAGCGCGAGCTCCTCCTCGACGACGGCGCGCACGGCGATGCCGCCCTCCGGCGCCGTGACGTCGGCGACGTCGACGAGCCGGGTGCGTAGCTGGAGGTCCGGCAGGCCGGCGGCTCCCCCGATGCTGACCCGGCCGCGGAGCAGCTCGACGCGGCCGCCGATGGCGAGCGCGAGGGCGACCTGCGGGATGCCGGGATCGGTGGCCACGACGGTGACCTCGCCGGCCGGGGCCGTGAAGGAGACGTGCTCGACGAACGGCTCGTGCGTGCCGGAGGTCCCGGCGACGCTGACGTCGTCGACGACGACGGTGCGCAGGTCCGGCGCGCGGCCGGTGTCGGTCTTCTCAACATCCATCACGATACGAGTATGCATCCAATACATACTCGTATCCAATTCGAGGACGTATCCTGTGAGCATGACCACGACGCCCGAGCCCCGGATCAGCGCCAGACGGCAGGCCACCCGCGAGCGCGTTCTCGAGGCGGCGAGCGAGGTCTTCGCCGAACGCGGGTTCCACGGGGCGACCGTCGAGGACATCTGCGAGCGCGCAGGGTTCACACGCGGCGCCTTCTACTCCAACTTCTCCTCCAAGGACGACCTCGTCCTCGAGCTGACGCGCCGCCATGCCGAGGACCTCCTCGACCGCATCCGCGCCGCGAGCAAGGCCGAGCACGCCAGCGCCGAGGAGGTCCTCCGCGACGTCCTCGCCGCCCTCGCCGACGACAGCCGGAGCAAGGAGCGTTGGGTGGTCCTCACGACGGAGTTCACCCTGCACGCCATCCGCGACGCCACAGCTCGCCGCGCCTGGGCCGCCCAGCAGCGTCGGGTGCGCGACGAGATCGCCGCCGTCGTCGACGAGGCGGTGGGCCGGCAGGGGCTGACCCTACCGATGCCCACCGACGTGTTCGTCAGGGTGGCGATGGCGCTGACCCAGGGGTCACTGACGCAGCGCCTCGTCGAGCCGCGCTCGCTCGCGGTGGGCGAGCTCGAGCGCACGGTGCTGCCGATCCTGCTCGGTGTCGGCGCCTGACGGCGTGTCCCGCCGGCACCGTCCTCGGACACCGGCGAGGTGGCCCCCTCCGACGGGAGGAGGCCACCTCATGGGGTGCGTCGGAGGGGGTCGACGCGGTCCCCGTCGGGGAGTCAGTTCAAGCGGACGATGAAGGGTGTCGAGATTCCGCCCAGCTCCGACTCCACCACCACCGTGGCGCCCTGCGGCGCCACGGGTCCCGTCGCGGGCCGGATCGAGAAGGCCCCCGCCGCATCCACGACCGCGGTGCCGACCACCGGCCCGTTGATCCCGCCCAGGTGCGCCGTGACCCGCTGACCGGCCGCGACCGTGCTCGTCCCGTCGACCCGCCACTGTCCCTTGAACCGTGCGGAGGTCACGACGACCGAGTCCGACGTGGGGGTCACGACGACGTCGTCGACCCCCGTGAGCGCCCCGGTCGCGTCGCGCACCGTCAGCCGGAAGGTGAGCGGCCCGGTGTTGCCGTCCGACGCGCGGTAGAGCGGGAACGTGAAGGTCGCACGTGGCGTCGCGGCACCGGTGAGGGTGACAGCAGGCTTGGTCGCCCCACCCACCTGCGTCCAGGCGTAGGTCGCGGCACCCTGCGACGCGGTCCCGTCGAGGGTCACCAGGCTCCCCCGTCGGACCGTCTGGTCCGGTCCGGCGCTCGCCACGACGGCGACGACCGGCTCCGTCACGGTGACCTTCACGGTGGCCCGGTCAGTGGTGCCCCCGGGACCCGTCACGGTCAGGGTCAGCTCGTAGTCGCCCGGTGTGCTCGGTGCGGTGAAGGTCGTGCCGCTGGTGTCGGGCGAGCCGAGGGAGATACCGCTCGGGCTCTCCCAGCCGTACGACAGGATCGTGCCGCGCGAGGACGACCCGTCGAGCGTGACCACCTGACCCGGCTGGACCGTCTGGTCGGGGCCGGCCTGGGCGCGCACGGGGATCGGTGCGGTGGCGGCACCGCTGACGGTCACGGGGATGGTGAGCGACCCACCGGCGGCCGAGGTGACGACGACCGACACCGGCGGGGCCCCGAGGTCCTCGACGACGAGCGTGCCGCCGGCGAGCGAGCCGAAACCGACCGCGGTGAGCGCGGGGTCGGCGTAGGTGTCGCTCGAGGTCGCACCGATCGAGAGGGTGTGGTGGTCGTTGTCGAAGACCGCCGTGCCCGACACCCGGTCGACGACCGTCGCGGTCTTGCGCGAGACAGGGACGTCTCCGACGTTCGACACCTGGACCTTCGTCGGCAGCCCGCTCGCGGCGACACGGGCGAAGTAGCGTCCGTCCCCACCGGTCAGGCCCGTCGTGGCGAAGCCGACGGCGCCCGAGGCGTCCTCGACCTCGATGGCCTGCACCTCGCCGTGCTCGGAGGAGGCATAGACGTCGACGACCGAGGCACCTGCGGACGAGCGTGAGTACGTCGCCGCGTCGACCGAGACGCCGGAGGTCGTGGCGACCTTTCCCTGCACGGTGAACAGGTCGGTCTCGACGCAGTCGGTGACGGGGCCGGCGACCGTCGGGCAGCCGTCCGTCGTGGCAGACGGGTTGACGTTCGGCCCCTCGATGCGGAAGACGTTCGTGCCGTAGGGGCTGCCCTTGATCCGGTGCTCGGTGATGCCGTCACCGACGTAGGTGTCGCCGAGCAGCGCGGGATCGCTCTTCGTGCCGAAGGTGTCCCAGGTGAGGAACGGCCCGACGCGGCCGCCGAGGGCGCCCGAGAAGTCGCCCGGCGCACCGATGCCGATGTCCTCGGTGTCGAAGATCAGCCCGTCCCGGTTGGCCTTGAGGGTCTTGGTCCCAACCGGTGTCGTGAACGTGTAGTCGGTGTCGTTGCGCACGTTGGTCATCTTGACCCGCATCCGCGCGAAGACGACCTGCTCGCCGTCGACGACGGGCCCGGTGGAGAACGCCGCCTCGAGCGCCATGTCGAGGCGGGCCAGACCCGCGTTCGCGGTGGCGACCTGCGCCCCGGTCAACGAGTAGAAGCCCTCGTCCGGGTAGTTGTCCGGGAACGACACCGGGGCCGTCTCGTCGGGGAGGTCGCCGCGCGCGGGGCAGAGCGGGTCGGTGGCGGCGACGCACAGCTCGAGGCGCAGCCCGTTCTTGTCCTTGTACCAGACCGGGTAGCCGTTGGTGGCGCTGACCGGGCCGACGGCGGCGAGGCCGGGTCCGGGGGTACCGCCGATGATCGCGGCGGAAGCGCTGACGCCGACGAGGACGGGGAGGCCGAGCAGTGCGGCTAGGGCCGCTGCGGTTGGACGTCTCATGGGCTTGCCTTCTCATGTGTAGGTCCGCTGACGGGCGCCCGGTACGGGCGTTCCCGTCAGGCTCCGCGCGCGGCCTTGCGGAAACCTTGGGCGCCTCCCCCGACCCACAAGGAGATCCCAAGGTCGTCCGACTGTCCTAGACGCAGTGGGAGTCGAACCGAGGAGGGACCATGTCGCTGTCACGCCGTGACCTGATCAAGCTGGGCGTCGTGGGAGGTGCCGCGCTGGCGCTGCCCCTGGAGAGGACGGTGAGGGCCGGCTCGAGCGCCCAGAACCGGCTCGCGAGCAGCAGGCTGCCCCGGCCCTTCACGCTGCCCTTCCGGGTGCCGCCCGTGCTGACGCCGAGCCGGGTCGACAGCACGACCGACTACTACAAGGTCTACATGAAGCCCGTCATGGCCGAGGTCGTCCCCGGCTTCAAGACCCCGCTCTGGGGCTACAACGGAAGCGTCCCCGGCCCGACCGTCAAGGTCGTCCAGGGCCGACGCACCGTCATACGCCAGGTCAACAACCTGCCGGCGACGCACCCGCTCCTGCGCTACACGCCGTGGACGTCGGTGCACCTGCACGGCTCGCCGTCGGCGCCGGAGTACGACGGCTACGCGAGCGACATCACGAACCCGGGCCAGTACAAGGACTACGTCTATCCGAACACGCCGACGGCCCGGACCCTCTGGTACCACGACCACGGCCTGCACCACACGGCCGAGAACGTCCTCATGGGGCTCGCCGCGCAGTACCACCTCGTCGACCCGCTCGAGCAGTCACTGCCGATCCCGCACGGCGACCACGACGTGCCGCTCGTCGTCAGCGACGCGATGTTCGCGAGCGACGGGCAGCTCTACATCGACAACCACGACGAGTCCGGGATGTTCGGCGACGTCATCCTCGTCAACGGGGTGCCGTGGCCGGTCATGAAGGTCAAGCGTCGCCGCTATCGCTTCCGGCTGCTCAACGCCTCGATCTCACGGTCCTACCAGTGGTCGCTGGACTCCGGCGACCCGTTCGTCGTCATCGCCACGGACGCGGGCCTGATGCCGGCGCCGCAGCGCGTCCGGAGCTTCCGCCAGGGCATGGCCGAGCGCTATGAGGTCGTCGTCGACTTCAGTCGCTACCCCGTGGGTCGCCGCGTCGTCCTCGGCAACACGAGCCCGAAGAACAACATCGACTACGACAACACGAACAAGGTGATGGCCTTCGACGTCGTCGGCGACGACTTCGACCCGGCCGACAACGCCGTCCCCGACCTGCTCAACCCGACCAACCCCGTCATGGCGCTCACCGCCGCCGACGCCGTGCGCACCCGGCGGCTCGACCTCGTGCGGAAGAACAGCCTGTGGACCATCAACGGCCACACGTGGGACGACGTGGTGCGCAGCGGCTTCCGGCTCGTCGAGGCCAACCCCGCCGAGGGAGACGTCGAGGTGTGGGAGATCCGCAACTCCTCGGGCGGCTGGTTCCACCCGGTGCACATCCACCTCGTCGACTTCCGGGTGCTCGACCGCAACGGCAAGCCCCCGATGGCCCACGAGCTCGGCCCCAAGGACGTCGTCTACGTCGGCGAGAACGAGACAGTGCGGGTCGTCATGCGCTTCGAGGGGCGTGGGAAGTACATGATCCACTGCCACAACCTCGTCCACGAGGACCACGACATGATGAGCCAGTTCGAGGTCGTCGCAGGCGAGTCCACCGACCCGTTGAGCGACCCGTGCAAGTCGCTGCCCGAGGAGGGTGAGCTGTGACCGCGACGGCCCGCGAGGGCCTCCCCGGTCCGGCGGCCGGGGGCACGCCGGTACGAGCACACCGCTGGCGCACCCCGGCGGTCGAGGCCCGCGGGGCTGGCGTCCTCCTCGGGGTGGCCGGTCTCGTCCACGTCGTCGTGACCCCGGAGCACGTCGACGAGTGGGCACCGGCCGGCGTCTTCTTCGCGGTCGTCGCGACCGCCCAGCTGTGGCTCGCCCAGGCCTTGTGGCGCGGTACGGCGAGGCGCGCCCTTCCCGCGGCGATGCTCTCGACGGCCGGGCTCGTCGCCCTCTACGTCGTCTCGCGCACCGTCGGGCTGCCGCTGCACACCGGTGACGAGCCCTCGCCGGGTGGCGGGCACCATGGGCAGCTGTTCGTCCCTGGGGGGCGGGGCAACGGGATGCCGGTCATCCCGGGATCGGAGGTGGGGTCCGCGGTCGAGGCGGTGGGACCCCTCGACCTGGTCTGCGTGTCGGCCGAGTTCGCAGCGCTCGCGCTGCTCGTCGGGCTGCTGCCGGCAGCCAAACGACGGTCGGTCAGCAACCTGCTTCTCGCGACGGGGATCTGCGGTTGGCTCGCGTGGGCAGTGGTCCGGTTCGCGTGAGCGCCCCGACGACCGGGACACCGGGACCGACACCACGACCGACACGGCGACCGACACCGCGACCGACACGGCGACCGACACGGCGACCGACACGGCGAGCGACACCGCGCCGGCGGCATCGCCTCCTCGGCGTCGCCGCCGTCGCCCTGCTCGTGGGATCGCACTGGGTCCTCGAGCCCGTCCGGGTGACGTCCGACTCGATGAGCCCGACCCTGTCGCCCGGCGACCACGTCCTGCTCCTGCGCATGCCGTGGGCGGGAACCGTGTCACGCGGTGACGTCGTCGTCGTCGGGCCCGGCTGGGCCGCGCGCGCCGCCACCGACCTGCCCCTGGCCGGGCGGCCGGACGCTGCCGCGTGGGTCAAGCGGGTCGTCGGGGTGCCCGGCGACGTCGTGGGCCTCGAGGACGGCCGGCTCGTCGTGGACGGTTCACCCGCTGTGGAACCGTGGTTCGACCAGGAGTCCATGGACGGCGTCTACTTCGGACCGGTCACGGTGCCCCCCGGGGCGGTCTTCGTCATGGGCGACGACCGCTCGCGCTCGGTCGACTCGCGCGACCTCGGGCCCGTGCTCCTCGACGAGATCGAGGGGCGCGTGGTCACGCCGTGGCCGCGGTCGTGACCCGCGCGATGCGGTGGCCGGAGGCGCGCCCGGGCCCTCGCCCGGCGGTGGCGGTCGCGGCCCGCAGCAGCGACCAGAGCCGTCGGCAGTCCTCCTCGACCGACTCGGGGG
>JAEXXY010000136.1 GCA_023451855.1 Actinomycetes bacterium | reverse complement strand
GGCAAGGTCCCCGTCACGAGGCGGCTGGCCGTCGCCGAGGTGCCGTACCGGTCGAGGGCCTCGTGGGCGGCGGCGACGACGCGGTCGTCCTGCGACAGGCCGAGGTAGTCGTTGGAGGCGAGGTCGAGCAGCTCGTGCGCTCCGGGGTGGCGCCCCCCGAGACGCAGCACCGGGTCGAAGCGCACGGTGCCACGGGCCTCGCGCAGCGCTGCACGCTCGACGAGCCACGCGTCCCAGGCGCTCACCCGTGCACCTCCGCCACGGCGCCGACAACGGCCCGGGTGATGGCGTCGACGTCGGCGTCGGTACTGACGTAGGGCGGCATCGTGTACACGAGGTCGCGGAAGGGACGCACCCACACGCCGCGCTCGAGTGCCGCGCGGGTGACGGCCGGCACGTCGACCGGACGGTCGAGCTGGACGACGCCGACCGCGCCCAGGGTGCGCACGTCGCGGACCGCGGCGAGATCACGGGCCGGTGCGAGGCCGTCGGCCAGGCGGCGCTCGATGCGCGGCACGTGCTCGTGCCACGTGGACTCGACGAGGTCGAGCGACGCGGCCGCCACGGCGCACGCGAGCGGGTTGGCCATGAAGGTCGGGCCGTGCAGCAGGGCCCGGAACTGCGAGCGCGTGACGGTCGCCCCGACCTCTTCGGTCATGAGGACCGCTGCGAGAGTGAGGTACCCGCCGGTCAGCGCCTTCCCGACGCAGATGACGTCGGGGGCGATGCCGGCCCACTCCGAGGCGAAGAGGCGACCGGTGCGGCCGAACCCCGTGGCGATCTCGTCGGCGACGAGCAGCAGACCGTGCTCGTCGGCGACCTCCCGCATGGCCCGGAGGCAACGCGGGTCGTAGACGTGCATGCCACCGGCGCCCTGCAGCACCGGCTCGACGACGACGGCCGCGAGCTCGTCGGCGTGCTCCTTCGCCAGAGCTCGGAACCGGGCCTCCCACGCGTCCAGCGCCGCGGCGTCCGACTCCCACGTGCCGGTGACGGCGTCATGCCGGGCCGCCGGCGGGCGGGGGGCGAAGACGTGCCGGGCGAGCACGCCCGGGAACGCCGAGTGCATGCCGTCGACGGGGTCGCACACGCTCATCGCCGCGAAGGTGTCGCCGTGGTAGCCACCGCGGACGGTGAGGAACCGCTGCCGGCCGGGCCGCCCCGACGCGGCCTGGTACTGCAGCGACAGCTTGAGGGCCACCTCGACCGACACCGAGCCCGAGTCGGCGAAGAAGACGTGCGCCATGGGTCCGGGGGCGAGGGTGGTGAGCCGCTCGGCCAGCACGACGGCCGGCTCGTGGGTCAGGCCGCCGAACATGACGTGGCTGAACCGGTCCACCTGGGCGTGCGCCGCCGCGTCGAGCTGCGGGTGCCGGTAGCCGTGCACGGCGCACCACCAGGACGCCATGGCGTCGATCGCCTCGAAGCGGGTGCCGTCGGGGCCGGTCAGCTCGAGCCGGGTGCCGCGCGCGGCGGTGACGGCGTACGGCGGAGTGCCGTCGAGGGGCGCATACGGGTGCCAGACGAGCCCCCGGTCACGCTCGACGACGCCGGTGCCGATGCCGGTGCCGATGCCCGTGCCGACGCCGGGGTCGACGCCCGTCGAGCCGCGGACCAGCATGCCGGTGGACTCAGGCATTGGGGAGGGCCGCCGTGCCGGCGCCGCGACGACGCTTGGCCGGGTCGTGGGACGCGCCGAGGGAAGCATCAGGCGAACCGGACTCTGCCGCAACGGGTTCGGCGCCGAGGACGACGAAGCCGTTGTCGCGGATCAGCTCGAGGTCGGCCTCGGCGGCCTGGCCCTCGGACGTGAGGTAGTCACCGAGGAAGATCGAGTTGGCGACGTGGAGCGCGAGGCCCTGCAGCGACCGCAGGTGCATCTCGCGGCCACCGGCGACGCGCACCTCCCGGTCGGGGCACACGAAGCGTGCGGCGGCGAGGATGCGCACGCAGCGCGCCGGCGTCAGCTCCCACGTGCCTTCGAGCGGCGTGCCGTCGAAGGGCATGAGGAAGTTGACGGGGATCGAGTCGGACCCGAGGTCGCGGAGTGCGAACAGCGCCTCGACGAGCTGCTCGTCGGACTCGCCGAGCCCGGCGATGAGCCCCGAGCACGCCGACAGGCCCGCGGCCTGCGCCCGGCCGACGGTCTCGACCCGGTCGGCGTAGCTGTGGCTTGTGACGATCGCGTCGTGGTGCGACTCGGCCGTGTTGATGTTGTGGTTGTAGGCGTCGACACCGGCGGCACGCAGGCGCTCGGCCTGGCCGTCCTTGAGCAGGCCGAGGCAGGCGCACACCTCGACCTCAGGGTGCTCGGCCTTGAGGGCGCCGACCATGCCGGCGACGCGGTCGACGTCGCGGTCGGTGGGGCCGCGGCCGCTGCTGACCATGCAGACGCGCGAGGCACCGCCCCGCAGACCGGCTCTGGCCTGCTCGATCGCCTCGTCGCTCTTGAGCCACGTGTAGCGCAGGATGTCGGCCGTCGAGCCGAGGCGCTGCGAGCAGTAGTGGCAGTCCTCTGGGCACAGGCCCGACTTGAGGTTGACCAGGTAGTTGACCTTGACCGCGTCGCCGAAGTGCTTGCGGCGCAGGCGAGCCGCGGCGGCGACGACGTCGAGCAGCTCGTCGTCGGTCGACCGCAGCACGTCGAGGGCGTCCTCGGCCGTGGCCGGTGTGCCGGACAGGACGGCGTCGGCGAGGTCGTCGAAACGGCGGGTCATGCGGGCTCCTTGCGCTCGGCACTGAACGATGTTCAACTTGAACGGCGTTCAGTATGCCGAGTGGCTAGGCTCGGGTGTCAACGCGGTCCGGACCCGTGGGCATGCGACACCGGTCACGAGCCGCCGACCGGCGGGCAGCGGACCAACCGCCGGCGAACAGGGGAGTAGGGCATGGCGCTGAACCGGGAGCAGGTCGTGACGACGGCCGTCGACATCCTGCGCCGCTACGGCCTGGCCGACCTGACGATGCGCCGCCTGGCGCGCGAGCTGGAGGTGGCGCCGGGGGCGCTCTACTGGCA
>JAEXXY010000127.1 GCA_023451855.1 Actinomycetes bacterium | reverse complement strand
GGTACGCGTGGTCCTGGCGCGGCTGGGGCGGCGTCGCGGCGTCGGTCGTGGCGCTCGCAGCCATCGCGCTCGCCGTGGCGCTCAGCGCGCTGCGGGTGCCGCGGGAGGCGCGACGGGCGCCGGAGCCTCGCTCAGGCTGACCACCATGGGCTCCTTCGGCAGGCGACGCACCTTGCTGCGGCGACGCCGCCGCTCGGGGATCATCGAGCGCATCTCCTCGAGGCGGCCGAAGCAGAGCAGGCGGTCCTCGGCCTGCAGCTCGGTGCGACGGCGCGGGTTGGGGATCACCGAGGTGCCGCGGTGCAGCGTCAGCACCTGGATGTCGCGCTCGTCGAGGCCGGACTCGCTGATCGTCTTGCCGACGAGGTCGGCGCCGGTGTGCACGACGAGCTCGGCGACGCCGTAGCCCGTCGACACCGTGAGCCGCTGGCGCACGTCGATCTCCGGGAAGGCCACCTGGTTGGCGATGTGGTCGATGATCGCGCCGGCGACGTCGAGCTTCGTGGCCCGCTCGATGCCCTCGAGGCCGGGCGAGGAGTTGACCTCCATGACGAGCGGCCCGTCGTTGCCCTCGAGCATGTCGACGCCGGCGACGCGCAGGCCCATGATCTGCGCCGAGCGCACCGCGGTCTCCTCGAACTCCCTTGTCAGCTCGACGGGTTCGACGCGTCCGCCGCGGTGGACGTTGGAGCGGAACTCGTCACCCTCGGCGCTGCGACGCATCGCGGCGACGACGCGGTCGCCGACGACGAGGGCGCGGATGTCGCGACCCTTGGACTCCTTGACGAAGCTCTGGATGAGGACGTTCTGCTTCGTGCTGTGCAGGGTCTCGATGATCGCCTCGGCGATCTTGATCTCCGGCGCGAGGATGACGCCGATGCCCTGCGTCCCCTCGAGCAGCTTGATGACGACCGGGGCACCCCCGACGCGCTCGATGGCGGGGCGCACGTCGGCGCGGTTGCGCACGAATGTCGTTGCCGGCATGCCGATTCCGTGACGCGAGAGGATCTGCGTGGCACGGAGCTTGTCGCGGGCGTTGCTGATGCCGTTGGCCGTGTTGGGCGTGTACACGTCCATCTGCTCGAACTGGCGCACGACGGCGGTGCCGAAGTACGTGATGGAGTTGCCGATGCGCGGGAGGATCGCGTCGTAGTCGGACAGCGGCCGGCCACGGAAGACCAGGTCGGGCTCGGGTCCGGACAGGTCGATCGCGAACCTCAAGGTGTTGAGCACCTTGACCTCGTGACCGCGTGACAGCGCAGCGGTCTTGAGCCGCTGGGTGGAGTAGGCGCGCGGGGCGCGGGAGAGGATCGCGAGTTTCATGGAGGATGCCTGCAAGGATGGTCGGGTGTCCGGGCCGCCACATTCAAGCACTCTCGCCGGTTGGCGGGAATGGGTGACTCTGCCCGGGTGCGATGTCGAGTGGGTCAAGGCCAAGCTCGACACCGGCGCCCGGTCCTCCTCGATCCACGCGTTCGACGTCGCCCTGTTCGAGCGCGACGGCCGCGAGTGGGTTCGGTTCTCGATCCACCCGTGGCAGCGATCCGAGGCCGACGCCGCCGTCGTCGAGCGCCCGGTCCACGACCGGCGCTCGGTGCGCTCGTCGTCCGGACACGCGGAGGAGCGGTTCATCGTCCTGCTCGACGTCGTGCTCGTCGGCCGCACCGTGACGGCCGAGGTGTCGCTGACCGACCGCGACGAGATGGGCTTCCGGATGCTCGTGGGCCGCGAGGCGCTGCGCCAGGGCTTCCTCGTCGACTCGGGGCGCTCCTACCTCGGCGGGCGACCCCCGCTCGCCGTCCGACGCAGGAACCGGGGCCGCTGATGCCACGTCCGTCGTTCGCCATCGGTGCCGTCCGCGTGCGCCCCGGCTCGACGCGGGAGGTCGGGCTGCCGATCACCCGCCTCGTCACCGGGGCTGAGGTCAGCCTGCCGGTCCGCGTCGTCCACGGCCGCGCCGACGGCCCGACCGTGTGGATGACGGCGGCGATCCACGGCGACGAGGTGGTCGGCGTCGAGGTGGTGCGCCGCGTCCTCGCCTCGCTGCGCCCGCGCACCATGGTCGGCACCGTCATCGCGGTGCCGATCGTCAACGTCCTCGGCTTCCAGACCGGCGAGCGCTACCTGCCCGACCGGCGCGACCTCAACCGGGCCTTTCCCGGTTCGGCCCGAGGGTCGCTGGCCGGGCGCATCGCCCACCTGCTCATGACCGAGGTCGTCGCCAAGGGCGACGTCGGCATCGACCTGCACACCGGCGCCGACCGGCGCAGCAACCTGCCGCAGATCCGCGCCGACCTCGACGACACCCGCACCTTCGAGCTCGCCTCCGCCTTCGGGGCGCCCGTCGTCTACCACGCGAAGCTGCGCGACGGCTCGCTGCGTGCCGCCGCGCGCGAGCGCGGGTCGACGGTCCTGCTCTACGAGGGCGGGGAGTCCTGGCGGTTCGACGAGTGGGCCATCGACGCCGGCGTCGTCGGCGTGCGGCGGGTGCTGGCGCGGCTCGGGATGATCGACGCGGTCGACGAGCCGGAGCCCGCGCCGAGCCTCGTGTGCCGGTCGAGCGGCTGGGTGCGCGCCGCCGGCAGCGGCATCCTCCAGCTCGAGGCGACGCTCGGGCAGCGGGTGCAGCCCGGCGACCGCCTCGGCGGGCTGTCCGACTCCTTCGGCCGACGCGTCCGCCTCGTGCGGGCCGACCGGCCCGGTATCGTCATCGGCCGCACCCACGCGCCGCTGCTCAACCGCGGCGACGCCATCGTCCACATCGGCGAGGTCGAGGAGGACCACCCGACGCCCGACATGGCCGTCGAGCTGGCGCCGGACCCCACCGAGAAGCCACTCCTGCCCGACGGCGCGGCTGCTGACTAGGCTGCGGTCATGGCCCGCCTCGTGCTCACCGTCATCGGCGACGACCGCGCCGGACTCGTCTCGGCCCTGGCCGACGTCGTCTCCGCGCACGACGGCAACTGGGAGCAGGGCCAGATGGCCGAGCTCGCCGGCAAGTTCGCCGGGATCGTCGTCGTCACCGTGCCCGACGCACGCCGCGACGAGCTGACCACCTCCCTGCGGGGCCTCGACGGCCTGCTCGAGGTGGCCGCCCACCCCGGGGCCGACGCGTCCGCCGATGCCACGGCGGCCGAGCCCGCGCGGCGCCTGACGCTGCACCTGCTCGGCAACGACCGCCCCGGCATCGTGCGCGAGGTGTCCTCGGTGCTGAGCCGCCACGACCTCTCCATCGAGACGATCACCACCGGTACCCGCGAGGCGCCGATGGCCGGGGGCCTGCTCTTCGAGGCCCACGTCGTCGTCGAGGTGCCGGCCTCGACCGACCTCGCCGACCTGCGTGCCGACCTCGAGCGCCTCGCCACCGAGCTGCTCGTCGACCTCGACCTGCACGAGGACTGACCCGACACGACGGCGCCGCCCCGCGGACCCGCGGGACGGCGCCGGTGCGTCAGGCGTTGGCGTCAGCCGATGAGGTGGGTCTGCGTCTGCGGGTTGAGCATCGGCAGCCGCATCGCGCCGGCGACGGCCTTGTTGCTGAACCGGAGCGTGTCGACGCCGCGGGAGATGTCGTTGGCGACGATGAGCCCGTTGTACCAGTACGTCGACCACTGGTTGGAACGCATGTCGTAGTAGCCGATCTCGCGCGGGGTCCGTGGGTTCGTTAGATCGACGACCGACGTCCCGGAGCCGTACGCCGAGGAGACGAGGACGTAGCGGCCGGCCAGCGGCACGTAGTTGAAGTTGTGGTACGTGTTCGGCTCCGCACGCGGGATGCGCAGGTGGCTCAGCGGCGTCGACGGGTCGGCGACGGCGTAGGTCCACAGCGAGCCGAACGGCTCCTTCGGCGTGCCGAAGTACTCGTCACCGAAGGTCACGTACTTCCCGTCGGGGGTGAACGCCGCCGAGTGCCAGATGTCGACGTCCGGCGTGTCGATGTTCGCGGTGACGACCGGGTGCAGCGGGTCGGAGATGTCCCACAGCTGTCCCTGCGAGAGGCAGGCCGCGGCCGCGAGCTTCTTCGGTGCGAGGACGGTGATGTCGTGGCAGGCGAAGAACGGTGTGACCCCCTGCGCGGCGCCGAACTGGTCGATGCCGGTGATCCGCGGCTCGCTGACGACGCGGGCGCCGGCACCGGCCGCAGCGTCGTCCCCGTCGACCTGGATCACCGAGATGTGCTCGAACGGCGGCTGGCAGTCCGGGCCGATGCCGCTGGCGGACAGCGGGTAGGACGCGACGTAGACGTAGGCCGTGTCCCCCGGTCCGGGCACGAGCGTGTTGGTGTGCGAGCCGCAGTCGGTCCGCACGCCCTTGATGAAGCGCGGGTTCGCCGGGTCGCTGACGTCGAAGACCCGCACGCCCTCGAAGGCGCCGGGCGTCTTCGCGGTGACGTTGGTCGAGCCCTCGCAACCCTCGGTGCTCTGCGGGGTGTCGACCGACAGGAAGAGCAGGTCGCCGTGGATCGTCACGTCGCCCTGGGGCCCGTTGCAGTGGACGTCGGCGAGCTCGACGGGGGAGCCGGGCTCGGCGAGGTCGATGATCCGGAACCCGCCGTAGTGCCCGGCGAAGGCCAGCGTGCCCTTGAAGGCGAGATCGGAGTTGACGCCACCGGTGTGGGCGGCGGTGCTGAGCAGGTGCATGTCCTTGCTGTAGCCGTCGGCCGCGCTGGCGGGCGGTGGTGGCGGGATGCTGCCGTCGTCCCACGGTTCGTGCGCACCGGCCGGCAGGGCGGTGGCGAGGGCGAGGACCGCCGCGGCGACGGCGGCGACTCGGAGTTGGCGCATGGGTGAGAGCCTCCTGTTGAGGATCGCTCCCCCGAGTCGAGCGATCGACGGTGGGCGCCGGGGCCGGGTTCGGCTCCGGCCCGGCCATGCTGGCACGAATCGGACACATCGGCCTGTCGAGACCGTGCCGACGCCGGCCCGCAGCGCCCGGTCCGGCGCGGCCACGACACCCGTTGCGCCGTCCCGGCCCGGCTGTCGCCCCGGTGGGTCATGATGTGCGCGTCATGACCCGATGGACTCCGGCGCAGGTGGCCGGGCTGGCCCCCGACGACGCGTCGCTGGCGGCGGCCCGCAGGCTGGCGCGTCCGGGCCCGTGGAGCGACACCGGATCGACCGAGACGCTCGTGTGGGGCAAGTGCCAGGGATCGGGCAAGACGCCCTACCAGGTGAGCGTCGACCTCGCCGGGCCGGCGTTCCGGTGCTCGTGCCCGAGCCGCAAGCTCCCGTGCAAGCACGGGCTCGCGCTGCTGCTCCTGTGGGTCGACGGGTCGGGCTCGGTCGCCGACGTCGAGGAGGCGGCGGGGTTCGCGCAGGAGTGGGCCGCCGAGC
>JAEXXY010000194.1 GCA_023451855.1 Actinomycetes bacterium | reverse complement strand
GCACGAAGGCGAGCCGCTCGGCAGGCGCCAGGGTGTCGAGCACGACGAGGAGGGCGAGCCCGACCGAGTCGGCGAGCTCGGCCTCGGCCGCGGGGTCGGGCGCACGCGTCCCGCCCACGGGGGCAGCCGGCGCGTCACCCAGCGTCTCCGCGTCGGCGACGTCCCACAGGTGCTCGCGGCGGGCCGACCGGGATCGCAGCATGTCGAGGCTGATCCGCGCGACGACGGTCGTGAGCCAGCCACCGAGGTTGGCGACGTCGCTCGTGTCGGTGCGGCTCACGCGCAGCCAGGCCTCCTGGACGGCGTCGTCGGCCTCGGCCGGGGAGCCGAGCACGCGGTAGGCGACGGCGCGCAGGTGCCCGCGGTGCTCCTCGAAGCGCCCCGCCAGCCAGTCGGGCGTCGGTCCGGGGTTCGTCTCCATGGCCGTGTCACATCCTTCGTCTCTGCTCCGTCATCGGTCTGACGGGCCAACCCGGCCCGATGTGACACCGGACCGACAAGGAGCACCCCTGATGACCAGCACGACCAGCCTGCCCAGGATGACGACCATCGTCTACGCCGTCACCGACCTCGACGCCGCGAAGGCCGCCTTCAGCACCGTCCTCGGCGACCCGCACACCGACCAGCCGTACTACGTCGGCTGGAACGTGGCGGGTGTCGACGTGGCCCTCGACCCGAACGGGCACCGCAAGGGGCTCGCCGGCCCGCTGCCGTACTGGACCGTCGCCGACATCGCGGCCTCCCGTGACGCCCTCGTGGCGACGGGCGCGACGGTCGTGCAGGAGCCGACGGAGGTGGGCGGTGGACGCCGCACGGCCGTTCTCGCGTTGCCGGACGGCGGCCACGTCGGCATCCTCCAGGACGCTGCGCCGGCCTGATCGGTCACCCGGCTTCGGGCGGAAGGGCCCGGTGTCGTCGGACTCCCGACGCCACCGGGCCCTCCTCTACAGCGCAGCGAAAGCCGCTGCGGCTCAATGAAGTACGGGCCGAGAGCTTCGGCTGTCCGGTGGCGTCCACGCCCGCCTGTGACGCCACCCGCTGGTGCCCACGTCGAGACGGGGTCTTGCGCGACGTCGCGGATGTGTGCAGGATGGATGGCGATGTAAGCGCTTACAACGCCCGCATCGCCGACCAGGACTCGACGACGAGACGGAGGTGGCCTCCCATGGCAGCCGAGCAGGCCCGACGTGCCCGCCGCGCCACCCAGGCCCCCTCCGACGCGTCCGCCCTTACCACGGCATCCACGACGCCACCCGCGTCCGGCACCGGCGCCGGGGCGACGATCTACTCGGTCGCCGAGCGCGCCGGCGTCTCCATCGCCACCGTCTCCCGCGTCCTGCAGGGCGCCGGCGTCGTCTCCGAGACGACCCGCCGCAAGGTCCTCGACGCCGTCGACGCGCTCAACTACGTGCCCCTCGGCGCCGCCCGCAGCCTCGCCGTGCGCCACCACGAGGCGTACGGCCTCGTCCTGCCCGAGCTCACCGGTCCCTACTACGCCGAGCTGCTCCTCGGCTTCGAGACCCGCGCCGCCGAGCTCGGCCAGAGCGTCACCCTCCTGCTCACCGAGGGCAAGGCCGACGCCGCCCGCTCCGTCCGCCGCCTCGCCACCCGCGTCGACGCCCTCGCCGTGCTCGGCTCGGCCGCGATGCCGCCCGCGGTGGCGCGGGCCCTCCACGGCCGCAAGCCGGTCGTCATCATCGCCGGCGAGCCCCAGGACGGCATCGAGAGTGTCATGGCCGAGAACGCCCACAGCGCGGCCGAGCTGACCGCCCACGTCCTCGGGCACGGTCGGCGTCGCCTCCTCTTTGTCGGCGACCCGGCCGGCGCCCCCGACATCGCCGAGCGCCACTCCGGCTTCGTCGCCGCCCACCACGACCTCGGGCTCGAGCCGGCCGAACCGGTCCGCGTGCCCTTCCGCGAGGCCGACGGCGAGCTCGTCGCCGACCGGCTCCTGTCCGGCGAGCTCGACGCCGACGCCCTCGTCTGCGCCAACGACGAGCTCGCGCTCTCGATCATGACGCGCCTGCAGGACGCCGGCCGCGACGTCCCCGGCGACGTCGCCGTCGTCGGCTGGGACGACGTCATGACCGCCAGGTACGTGCGCCCGGGTATGACGACCGTGCGCCAACCGGTCCGTGAGCTCGGCGAGCTCGCGGCCGAACGTCTCCACCAGAGGGTCCAGGGGGGAGAGCCGCCGTCCGAGCGCCGGCTGCTCCCGACCCGGGTGGTCATCCGCGGCTCGTGCGGTTGCCCGAGCCCGCGCGCCCCGTCCACCTCCGGCCCCGGCAGCCCCGGTAGCCCCGGTAGCCCCGCCAGGCCGACGCGCTGAACGCCCGGACCCGACCCGCCCCTCCACCCGTGCGACCGCACCGCCCCCGGCAACCACGCTGCAACCCCCGCTGCACGTCCCAGAGAAAGAGAGAACACCCGATGAGACGCACCACCGCCATCACCGTCGCGTGCATGACCGCCGCGGCCCTGACCGTGACCGCCTGCGGCCGAGGCTCGGACAACGGTGGCCCCGCCGCCGGACAGACCGGAGCCGCCGTGAGCACCGGCAAGGCGAGCGGCACCATCACCGTGTGGGCCATGGGCGCCGAGGGTGACAACCTCTCGAAGCTGACCAAGGACTTCGAGACGGCCAACCCCGGCGTCAAGATCCAGGTCACCGCCATCCCGTGGGACGCCGCGCACGACAAGTTCACGACCGCCATCACCGCGAACAAGACCCCCGACGTCGCCATGGTCGGCACGACCTGGATGGGCGAGTTCGCCGGCATGAACGCCCTCGACCCGACCCCCGGCTCGATCGACAAGTCGGCCTTCTTCGACGGCGCCCAGAAGACGACCGAGGTCAACGGCACCTCGTTCGGCATCCCGTGGTACGTCGAGACGCGCGTCGTCTTCTACCGCACCGACCTGGCCAAGAAGGCGGGCTACGACACGGTCCCGACCGACTGGAAGGGTCTGCACGACATGGCCAAGGCCATGCAGACCAAGGCCGGCGCCAAGTGGGGCATCGGCCTGCAGGCCGGCGGTGAGGGCTCGTGGCAGACCGTCATGCCCTTCGCCTGGGGCGAGGGCGCGGACCTGACCAAGGACGGCGGCAAGGCCTACAACTTCGACAGCCCGCAGCTGCTCAAGGCCACGCAGTACTACCAGTCCTTCTTCAACGACGGCATCTCCGACAAGGCCGCCCCGGCGACGCCGACGACCGAGCCCGACTTCGCGAGCGGCAAGGTCCCGATGTTCATCTCAGGCCCGTGGATGATGTCCGCGGTCGAGAAGGTCGGCGGCGCCGGCTTCAAGGACAAGTACAACGTCGCTCCGATCCCCGCGGGCTCGGCGGGCTCGTCCTCGTTCGTCGGCGGCTCGAACTTCGTCGTCTTCAAGAACACGAAGAACCGCGACACCGCGTGGAAGTTCGTGCAGTGGCTCGCCGACCCGAAGGTCCAGGCCAAGTGGTACTCGATCTCCACCGACCTCCCCTCGGTCAAGAGCGCCTGGCAGGACCCGTCGCTCGCGGCCGACCAGAAGCTCGCCGTCTTCGGCAAGCAGCTCGAGACCGCCAAGGCCCCGCCGTCGTTCCCGACGTGGGAGCAGGCCGTCAAGGGCCTCGACACCGAGATGGAGAAGATCACCAAGACCGGTGAGGACCCGGCGACCGGGCTCAAGACCGCCCAGCAGCAGGCCGACTCCATCGGCACGGGCGCCTGATCCCATGAGCGTCCAGACCGCAGCCTCCCGCCGGACCGCGAAGGCGGCCCGGCGGGAGGGGCGGGCTGCGTGGATCCTCGCGCTCCCGTTCTGCGTCCTGTTCCTCGCCTTCACGGCGTGGCCGGTGGTCCAGTCGCTCTTCATGAGCTTCACCGACACCAGGGCCCGCGACCTGCGCACCCCCTTCGCCGTCGACGTCGTCGGGTTCGACAACTATGCCAAGGCGCTCGCGGACCCGATCTTCCGCCAGGCGGCCGGCAACACCGCCTACTTCGTCCTCGTCGGGATGCCGCTGACGCTCGTCGTGGCCCTGGCCGCGGCGGTGGCCCTCGACAAGGGCATCACCCGCTTCCGGGCGGTGTTCCGGCTCGGCTTCTACATGCCGGTCATCACCTCGATCGTCGCGGTGGCCGTGGTGTGGCGCTTCCTCCTGCAGGACCCGGGCGGCCTCATCAACACCGCCCTCGGCTGGTTCGGCATCGACGGGCCGAACTGGCTCGGTGACCCCAACTGGTCGATGCCGGCGCTCATCCTCATGGCGTCGTGGCGCAACTTCGGCACGGCGATGATCATCTTCCTCGCCGGACTGCAGGCCGTGCCCGCCGAGCTGCACGAGGCGGCTGCCATCGACGGTGCCGGCGCGTGGAAGCGGTTCCGCCACGTGACCCTGCCGCTGCTGCGCCCGACCCTCCTGTTCGTCATGGTGACGACCGCGATCGGCTACCTGCAGTTCTTCGAGGAGCCCTTCGTCATGACCAAGGGCGGCCCCCTCAACAGCACGATCTCGCTGTCCTACTACACCTACCAGCAGTTCGGGTTCGGCAACTACGGCCTCGCGTCGGCGATGAGCTACCTCATCTTCGTCGTCATCGCGATCGTCACCGCGATCCAGTTCCGGCTGCTGCGAGAGAGGACCTGACATGGCCGTCGACACCGCACCCCGACCGACGCGGGAGGTGGCCTCCAAGCCGCCGACGCGCGCGCCGCGCTCGGGCATGGTCGGCGCGAGCCAGGGTGGGCGCTGGTGGCTCTACCTCGTGCTCGTCGTGGCCCTCGTCGCCGTCGTCGCGCCGTTCGTGTGGATGGTCCTCGGCTCGTTCAAGGGCGAAGGCGAGCTGCGCCAGGTACCGCCGACGTGGTGGCCGCAGAGCGCGTCCCTCGACAACTACACGCAGCTGTTCAGCAAGCTGAACTTCGGCCAGTACTTCTTCAACTCGATCGTCGTCGCGGTCGTCGTCACGGCGGGCAACCTCCTCTTCTGCTCGATGCTCGGGTACGCCTTCGCGATGCTCGACTTCAAGGGCAAGCGTCCGTTGTTCCTCGCCGTCATGGCGACGCTGATGATCCCGGGCGTCGTGACGTTCGTCCCGCTGTTCGTCCTCGTCGCCAACGTCGGTCTCATCAACTCGTTGCCGGGCCTGTTCCTGCCGTTCCTCGTCAGCCCGTTCGGTGTCTTCCTCATGCGCCAGTTCATCCTCGGGCTGCCGCGCGACCTGCTCGACGCCGGACGCGTCGACGGTGCCGGTGAGCTGCGGATCTTCTGGCGGATCATCATGCCGCTGTGCGGTCCCGCCCTCGCGACGCTCGGCATCCTGACGTTCCTCGGCAGCTGGAACAACTTCCTCTGGCCGCTCGTCGTGGGCCAGACCGAGGACAAGTACACCCTCCCCGTGGCGCTGGCCCTCTACTCGACCGGCCAGAACAGCACGAACTACGGCCTGCTGCTCGCCGGCGCCACCGTCGTCATCCTCCCGATCCTCGTCGTCTTCCTCGTCTTCCAGAAGCGCTTCATCGAGGGCATCGCCACGACGGGCCTCAAGTAAGCACTCACGCAAGCCAGGAACGGAGAACAACCCCATGTCCGACCGTCCCACCACCTCGACCGCGACCACCTCGTCCATCACGCCCACCCGGCGAAGCCTCCTCGTCGGCGGGGCCGCCTCCCTCGCGGCCTTCGCCCTCGCGCCCGCCGCGTCCGCAGGTGCCACGACGCGCAGCGGCTCGGCCCCGGCCTTCCTGCGGGGCGGGCTCAATGCCCAGACGCGCCGGCTCGACGCCGCGCTCGTGCGCACCTGGGCCGCCGACACGTGGCGCAGCCTCGTCGCGATGACCGACCCGAAGACGGGCCTGCCCGCCGACAACATCCCGGAGAGCCTTGCGGCCAAAGACCGCTCGGGCTACACGTCCCCGACGAACATCGGCGGCTACCTGTGGTCGACGATCGCCGCACGCGAGCTCGGCATCATCGGCCGGGGCGAGGCGTCGGCCCGGCTCATCCGCACGCTCAAGACGGTCGAGCGGATGGAGCACCACACCCCGAGCGGCATGTACTTCAACTGGTACGACGAGGCCACGGGCCAGGCGCTGCACACGTGGCCGGGATCGGGCGACAAGGTCGTCCCCTTCTGCTCGAGCGTCGACAACGGCTGTCTCGGTGCCGCCCTCCTCGTCGTGCAGCAGTCCGACGCCGCCGCGCGCCCCTGGGCCAAGCGCATCTTCGACCGGATGCGCTGGGACTCCTTCTACAACGACAACAGCGACCCGGCCCACCAGGTGCGCCCCGGTGGCCTGATCCACGGCGGCTTCTACCCGTACGAGGACGGCCGCCCCGGCGGCACCTACCGGGGTACCCACATCGGCGGCGACCCCGTCTGGCTCACGACGCACCACTACGACACGACCGTGTCGGAGACGCGCATCACGAGCTACCTCGGCATCATCACCGGCCAGATCCCGCCCAAGCAGTACTTCGCGATGTGGCGCACGTTCCCGGCCACCTGTGACTGGAGCTGGCACGAGATGCAGCCCGTGGGTGAGAACCGCACCTACTACGGCATCGACGTCTACGAGGGCGCCTACACCTACCGCGGGATGCACGTCGTGCCCGGCTGGGGCGGCAGCATGTTCGAGGAGCTCATGCCCGACGTCTTCGTGCCCGAGGCGGCGTGGGCGCCGAACAGCTGGGGTCGCAACCACCCGCTGCACGTGCGCGCCCAGCGCGAGCACGGCCTCGACGACGCCGGCTACGGCTACTGGGGCTTCAGCCCCTCGAGCGACCCGTTCGCCGGGTACCGCGAGTACGGCGTGGACGCCCTCGGCCTCAACCCCGACGGCTACTTCTCCGACAAGGAGCGGACGAACTACGACCCGGGCTTCGGCACGTGCCGCGCGGCGACGAACCCGAACCCGACGTACGGCGACGGGGTCGTCACCCCGCACGCCGGCTTCCTCGCGATGATGCACGAGCCGGACGAGGCGTTCACCAACCTGGCGAACCTCAAGGCCGACTTCGACTCCTACGGCCGCGGCGGGTTCTTCGACGCCGTCGCCGTGCGGTCGGGCACGGTGGCCCGCCGCTACCTCTCGCTCGACCAGGCGATGGTCATGGGCGTCGCCGGCAACGTGCTCGGCAACGACGTCATCCGACGTGGCTTCTCGACGCCGGCCGTCGAGAAGCGTCTCCGCCCGGTCATCGGCGTCGAGGAGTTCGGCGCCGGGATCGCCTGAGTCGCAGAACAACCCACCCCTGGACGCGTCGGGAGCGGCCCACCACGACCCGACGCCCCCTCCGTGGCCGCCCGCCCGCCTTGCCCCCTCTCCGCGGGCGGCCACGGAGCCCTCACCACCGCATGAAAGGCTTCACCCGTGCGACCCGAGACGAGCACGACCGACGACGGGGTCACCTACCGTGACCTCAACGGCAACGGACGGATGGACCCCTACGAGGACCCGCGGCTGCCGGTCGGCGAGCGCGTCGAGGACCTCCTCGGCCGTCTCTCGCTCGAGGAGAAGGTCGGCCTGATGTTCCAGACCGTCATCGAGGCCGGCACCGACGGATCCGTGCTCGAGACGCCCGGCAACATCAGCAAGTCGCCGACGTCCGAGGTCGTGCTGACCAAGCACCTGAGCCACTTCAACGTCCACGCCCTCGACGACCCGCGCATGGCCGCTCGCTGGAGCAACAGCCTGCAGGCCCTCGCGGAGCAGACCCCGCACGGCATCCCGGTGACGATCTCGACCGACCCCCGTCACGCGTTCATCGAGAACGTCGGGGTGTCGTTCTCGGCCGGCGCGTTCTCGCAGTGGCCCGAGCCCCTCGGCCTCGCGGCCCTGCGCGACGCCGACCTCGTGCGCACCTTCGCCGACGTCGCCCGTCAGGAGTACGTCGCCGTCGGCATCCGCGCCGCACTGCACCCGACGCTCGACCTCGCCACCGAGCCGCGGTGGGCCCGTCAGGCCGGCACGTTCGGTCAGGACCCCGACCTCGTCACCGAGCTCGGCGTTGCCTACCTCAAGGGTTTCCAAGGGGATTCGCTCGGATCGACGAGCGTCGCCTGCACGAGCAAGCACTTCCCGGGCGGCGGTCCGCAGAAGGACGGCGAGGACGCGCACTTCCCGTACGGCCGCGAGCAGGTCTATCCCGGTGGACGGTTCGCCGACCACCTCAAGCCGTTCCCGCCGATCATCGAGGCCGGCACGGCCGGGATCATGCCGTACTACGGCATGCCGATCGAGCTCGAGATCGACGGCGAGCAGATCGAGCCGATCGGCTTCGGCTACAACAAGCAGGTCGTCACCGGGCTGCTGCGCGAGAAGCTCGGCTACGACGGCGTCGTCGTCACCGACTGGGAGCTCGTCAACGACAACCACGTCGGTGACCAGGTCCTGCCGGCCCGCGCCTGGGGCGTCGAGCACCTCGACCCGCACGGCCGGATGGAGCTGATCCTCGAGGCCGGCGCCGACCAGTTCGGCGGCGAGGAGTGCGTCGAGGTCCTCATCGACCTCGTCAAGGAGGGCCGGGTCACCGAGGAGCGCATCGACGCGTCCGCCCGCCGCATCCTCGCCGTGAAGTTCCGCCTCGGCCTCTTCGACGACCCGTACGTCGACGAGGACGCGGCCGCCACGACCGTCGGCCGCCAGGACTTCCGCGACCTCGGCCGAGCCGTCCAGGCCCGCTCGGTCACGCTCCTCCAGCAGGGCGCCGCGGCATCCGTGCCGCTGCGCGAGGGCCTCAACGTCTACGTCGAGAACGTCTCACCGGAGGCGGCGGCACGCCTCGGCACGGTGGTCGAGCGGCCCGAGGACGCCGACGTCGCCGTCGTGCGTGTCACCGCGCCGTTCGACCCGCGCTCCGACCTGTTCCTGGAGTCGTGGTTCCACCAGGGCTCGCTCGACTTCCCGCCCGGCCTCGTGCACCGCCTCGGCCGGGTCGCCGCAGAGTGCCCGCTCGTCCTCGACGTCGTGCTGGACCGCCCGGCGGTGCTCACGCCCCTGCTGCCGATCGCGACGACGATCGTCGGCAGCTACGGCACAAGCGACGACGCGCTCGTCGACGCGCTGACGGGCGTCGAGACGCCGCAGGGCCGGCTGCCGTTCGACCTGCCGCGCTCGATGGAGCAGGTGCGCCGGCACGGCGAGGACGTGCCGGGATACGAGGACCCGCTCTTCGCCTTCGGCCACGGCCTCGGCGCCTGAGCGGCTCGTGCTCGTCGAGAGGGCCCGGGGCGCGGTTCAGCCCGTGTAGCCCTCGACGGTGCGCTCCGAGCGCACCTGCGCCTCGTCGGGGTTGTCGCCGAACTCGCGCTTGGCCCGGCGCTGGCGCAGCAGGTCCCAGCACTGGTCGAGCTCCACCTCGACGCTGCGCAGCCTGGCGTGCTCGTCGTCGACGCTGATCTCGCCCTTGCCGAGCGAGTCGCGCAGCGCGTGCTCCTCGTCGATGAGCGACTTGATGCGGCTCTGGATGGACACGTCGTCAGCCATGGCCCAGTCTCGCACGGGGGTCGATGTATCTGCGGCCCGCGCCGGGGCACTGATCGGTGTGAATGGTCGCGAACCGGACCTGAGGGGCCCGAGCGGGTCGAACGACCCGAACCCGATCTGACACGCTCCCGACTTCGGCGGTTGGCCCGTTGCGGTACGTGAACCGCCACCCGGGCCCGGCATCGCAGGCTGCGCACCCGCGAACCGGGCCCTCGAGCGCGTCCCGGCCGCGCTCAGGCGGAGGGGCGGCGGCGACGCCGCCGCGGCACGCCGAGCGTCGTCTCACGCTCCTCGAGACGCCACTCGACCTTGACCGTCTGGGCCGGCCCGTCCCACCCGTCGATGCGCCGGCTCAGCAGCGCGAGGGCCTGGCGCGCGAGCCCCGTGAGGTCGGGGGACACGGTCGTGATCGTCGGGTTGCTGAACCGGGTCTCGGCGATGTCGTCGAAACCCACGATCGCGATGTCGTCGGGCACGCGGACACCGGCCTCGACGCAGCGGCGCAACGCGCCGATGGCCATGAGGTCGTTGAAGCAGAAGACCGCGTCGGGCGGCTCGGGCAGCGCGAGCAGGCGGTCCATGGCGGCGTGGCCGTCGGCGCGTTCGAAGTGGGGGACCCCGACCACGAGTTCCTTGTCGTAGGGGAGGCCGGCGGCGCGGAGCGCACGGCGGTACCCCCGCAGGCGCTCCGACGCGGTGCCGCGCTCGGGCTCGCGACCGACCGCTGCGATGCGTCGGCGTCCTTGCGCCACAAGGTGTTCCGTGGCCGCACGTGCCGCAGCGACCGAGTCGACAGCGATGTGGTCGAAGCCGTCGGGGACCGGGCGCTCACCGAGCAGCACCATCGGCAGGTCGTCGGCGCGTCGGCCGATCTCCTCGGCGGACAGGGCGAGCGGGGAGAAGATGACGCCGTCGATGACGTGCGAGCGCATCCCCTCGAGCACGACGCGCTCGGCGTCGGCGTCGCCGCCGGTCACGTCGAGCAGGACGATGAAGCCGAGCGCCGCGGCCTCCTCGGTGATGCGGGCGGCGAGCTCGGCGAAGTAGGGCGAGTCCATCGCCGGCACGGCGAGCGCGAGGAAGCCGGCGCGTCCGTGCTTGAGGCTGCGTGCCGAGAGGTTCGGCCGGTAGTGCAGCTGCTCCATCGCCGCCTCGACGCGGGCGCGCGTCGAGGCGCGGACGTGCGGGTGGTTGTTGAGGACGTTCGAGGCGGTCTTGACCGACACGCCCGCGAGCTCCGCGACGTCCCTGAGTCGTGCCGGCACCCGCTACCTCCGTCTCGTGACCGACCCCGGTCAACGCCGTAAACCCCTGTCCCTGATCAGGCTATCGGCCGTCGCGGTTCTGCGAGGGACCTTGAACGCGACTCTGGACAGGTTTCGGTAAACGTTGTAATTTCGCGGTCATGCCACGTAGGTGAACCGTTGTAAATTCCACGGGCACCGCCGCCGAACGGTCAAGGAGGACCGGATGGGACGCGCGTCAGTACGGCTGGACCCCGCCTTCGCGGTGGGGCCGGTGCGACCTCGGCTCTTCGGCTCGTTCGTCGAGCACATGGGCCGCTGCGTCTACACCGGCATCTACGAGCCGGACCACCCGGATGCAGACGAGCTGGGTTTCCGCACCGACGTCGCGGCGCTCGTGCGCGAGCTGGGTGTCACCACGGTGCGTTACCCCGGTGGGAACTTCGTGTCGAACTACCGGTGGGAGGACGGTGTCGGGCCCAAGGGCGACCGTCCCACCCAGCTCGACCTCGCGTGGCGCTCGGTCGAGACCAACCAGGTCGGCACCGACGACTTCGTCGACTGGGCCCGCAGCGTCGGCGTCGAGCCGATGATGGCCGTCAACCTCGGCACCCGGGGCGTCCGCGAGGCGGTCGAGCTGCTCCTCTACTGCAACGGCGACGCCGGGACGCAGTGGCCCGACCTGCGCGCCAAGCACGGCCACCCCGAGCCGCACGACATCCGGGTGTGGTGCCTCGGCAACGAGATGGACGGCCCGTGGCAGATGGGGCACAAGACCGCCGAGGAGTACGCCCGTCTCGCCGAGGAGACCGCGCGGGCCATGAAACGTGTCGACGACGGGCTCGAGCTCGTCGCCTGCGGCTCGTCCAACCGCGGCATGCCGACGTTCGGCACGTGGGAGCGGGTCGTCCTCGAGCGGTGCTTCGACCTCGTCGAGCACGTCTCCGCCCACGCCTACTACGAGCCGGTCGACGGCGACGTCGACTCCTTCCTCGCCAGTGCCGAGGACATGCACCGCTTCATCGAGTCCGTCGTCGCGACGGCCGACCACGTCGCCGCCGTGCGCGGCTCGGACAAGCGGATCACCGTCTCGTTCGACGAGTGGAACGTCTGGTTCCAGGATCGGTTCCACGGCGAGAGCTCGCTCGCGATCCGCGAGGCACCCGAGCTCATCGAGGACGTCTACGACCTCACCGACGCCGTCGTCGTCGGCAGCCTGCTCATCACCCTGCTCCAGCACACCGACCGGGTCGCGATGGCCTGCCAGGCCCAGCTCGTCAACGTCATCGCGCCGATCCTCACGCGTCCGGGCGGGGCCGCCTGGCGCCAGACGATCTTCCACCCGTTCGCGCTGACCGCGCGCCACGCCCGCGGCACCGTGCTGCGCCCGGCCGTGGCGTGCGAGCCCGTGCACACCGAGAGGTACGGCGACGTCGACCAGCTCGTCGTCACCGCCACGCTCGACGACGACACCGGCGACCTCGCCGTCTTCGTCGTCAACCGCAGCCGCACCGAGCCGGCCGACCTCGTCCTCGACGTCGGGACCGCGTTCGGTGCCGACCCCGTGGGGTACTCGCTCGTCGAGCACCTCGCCCTCCACGACGACGATCCGTCGGCTCGAAACACCGAGGCCGACCCCGAGCGAGTCACGCCGCGGCCCGGCGACGCGACGGTCGAGGGACGCACTCTCCGGGCCACCCTGCCGCCCACCTCCTGGCACTGCATCCGCCTCACCGAAGGGACCGTTCAATGACGAACTCCACCTCACCCCTCCAGGCCGCACCGCTGTCCCGACGCACGATCCTGTCGGGAGCGTTCGGCATCGCCGGCATCGGTGCCCTGGCCGCGTGCGGCTCCGGCTCGAGCGGTGTGCCCGGACAGGCCCCGGCTGTCTCCGCCGGCGGCGGGGCCACCGGTTACTCCGGCCCGAAGGTGGCCCTGCAGTTCTGGAACGGGTTCACCGGCGGCGACGGGCCGTTCATGAAGCGCCTCGTCGACCAGTTCAACTCCGAGCACCCCAACATCTCGGTCAGCATGAACACGATGCAGTGGGCCGACTACTACGCCAAGCTGCCCGCCGCCGTCACCGCCGGCAAGGGCCCCGACATCGGCATCATGCACGTCGACTCGGTCGCGACGAACGCCGCCCGCAACGTCATCCAGCCGCTCGACGACGTCGCCGCCGCCCTCAAGCTGAGCGAGGGCGACTTCGCCCCCGTGCCGTGGAAGGCCGGCATCTACGACGGCAAGCGCTACTCGATCCCGCTCGACGTGCACCCCCTCGGCTTCTTCTACAACAAGGACGTCATGGAGAAGGGCGGCCTCGACCCCGAGAAGCCGCCGATGACGAACGACGAGTACATGGCGGCCCTCGACAAGCTCAAGGCCAAGGGCATCCAGGGCCACTGGGCCACGCCCTTCCCGTTCACCGGCAGCATGTCCGTCCAGTCGCTCATCTGGCAGTTCGGCGGCAACCTCTTCTCCGACGACACCAAGCAGGTGCTCTGGGCCGACGAGCCGGGCGTCAAGGCGCTCACCTGGTTCCAGGACCTCGTCGCCAAGGGCTACTCGGCTGGCAAGATCGCCCAGGACGCCGACATCGTGGCCCTCCAGAACGGCAAGACGGCCTTCAACTGGAACGGCATCTGGACGATCAACACCCTCAAGGAGAAGGGCGACCTCAAGTGGGGCGTCGTCCCCGTGCCCAACATCGGCGGCACCAAGGCCGCGTGGGCCGGCTCGCACCAGTTCATCCTGCCCACCTCGCGCACGCCCGACCAGAACAAGCAGACCGCCGCGCGCGTCTTCCTCAACTGGATCAGCACCAAGAGCATCGAGTGGGCCAAGGGCGGCCAGGTGCCGGCCCGCAACTCGGTGCGCGAGTCGGCCGAGTTCAAGGCGCTGACCGACCAGGCGACCCTGGCCACGCAGATCGACGACCTGCACTTCCCGCCGCCGGTCGCCGGGATCGGCGACGCCATGCCGGAGTTCGAGAAGGCCCTCAACGCAGCCATCCTCGGTGGCCAGGACCCGAAGACGGTGCTGTCCGACGCGGCCGGCCGCGCCACCAAGATCCTCGAGGCCAACGCGAAGAAGTACGGCGGCTGACGCCATGGCTGTGACCACGACACAGCCGCAGAGACCCTCCTCGGAAGCCGAGACCGCAGCGCCCGGGCGCGGCCCCCGGGGAGGGACTGCGAGCGTCCACGGCTCGCGCTGGACGCCCTACCTCTTCCTGGCGCCCTTCCTCGTCCTCTTCATCACCTTCGTCGCCGTGCCGGGCGTCTTCGGCATCTGGATCTCCCTGCACGACTGGGACTTCCTGCTGCCCAAGAAGCCGTTCGTGGGCCTGCAGAACTACTCGGACCTGCTCGACAGCGGCTCCCCGCAGTTCCAGCCGTTCTGGAACGGCATGAAGGCGACCGCCATCTTCGTCGTCATCAGCGTGCCGTTCCTCGTGACCCTTCCGCTGCTGCTCGCGATCCTCCTCAACCGCAGGTTCCCCGGGCGCACCTTCTTCCGGGCGGTCTTCTTCGCGCCGTTCGTCCTCGGCGTCGCGGTGGTCGGCCTCATGTGGCGCTACCTGCTCGACCCGTCCTTCGGCATGGTCAACGGCATGCTCGGTGCGCTGGGCCTGCCTGACAGCACCGCATGGACCACCGAGCAGCCGTGGGCGTGGATCTCGCTGGCCTTCGTCACGGTGTGGTGGACGATCGGCTTCAACGCCGTCATCTACCTCGCCGGACTGGCCGACATCCCGGCCGAGCAGTACGAGGCGGCCGACATCGACGGGGCGAGCGCGTGGCAGAAGCTGCGCTACGTCACGCTCCCGGGCCTTCGGCCGGTCCTGATCTTCGTCATCATCACCACGGTCCTGGCCAGCGCCAACATGTTCGGGCAGAGCTACCTCATCACCAAGGGCGGCCCGGGCGACTCGACGCGCACCGCGATCATGGAGATCACCGACCTCGGCCTCTCGCAGTACCGGATGGGCCAGGCCTCGGCCATGAGCTACGTGCTCGCGGTCTTCCTCGCCCTCATCGCCCTCGTCAACTTCTGGCTGCTGAGGGAGAAGAAGTCGTGAAGCGTCGCAACGGACCCCTCTTCTGGCTCGGGATGACCGTCCTCAGCCTCATCTTCATCGGGCCCCTGCTGCTCGTGCTGCTCACGGCGTTCAAGTCTCCGAGCGAGTCCCGCACGGTCCCGCCGACCTACTTCCCGTCGCAGCCGAGCCTGCGGGCCTTCGACGTTCTCTTCTTCCAGGACGCCGCGAGCCCCGTGCTGCGGTGGTTCCTCAACTCGATGCTGGCGGCCACGCTGCACGCCCTGCTCGTCCTCGTCGTGTGCTCGCTCGCCGGCTATGCCTTGGCCCGCATGGAGTTCCGCTTCAAGAACGCCATCTTCACCGCGATCATCCTGACCCTCTTCGTGCCCGGATTCATCTTCCTCATGCCGAACTTCCTGCTGCTCGACAAGCTGGGCTGGCTCGACCAGATCTGGGCCCTCGTGGTCCCGGGCGCGGCCGGTGCCTTCGGCGTCTTCTTCATGCGCCAGTTCTTCCTCGGCCTCCCCAAGGAGTTCGAGGAGAGCGCCCGCCTCGACGGCGCCGGACCCTTCCGCACGTGGTGGTCGATCGTCCTGCCCAACGCCAAGCCGGCGCTCGTCACGCTCGGCGTGCTCAGCTACCTGACCAACTGGAACGACTTCATCTGGCCGATCTACGTCCTGTTCTCACCGGAGCGGCTCACGCTTCCGGCCGGCCTCAGCCGGCTCCAGGGCGCCTACACGATCGACTACCCCGTGGTGATGGCCGGCGCCATGCTCGCCGCCATCCCCGTCCTCGCGCTCTACGTCTTCGTGCAGCGCTACGTCATCGAGGGCGTCGCCAGCAGCGGCGTCAAGGGCTGAGGAGTCCGCATGGGTCCCCTGACCTCCCTGATAGGCCGCACGGTCAGGCGCGGAACCGCTTGTCTCACAGCGCTGGTCGCGGCCGTCGGCCTGGCAGCCGTCGCCCCGGCCGGCGCCGTCGGAGCCGCTCCCACGGCACCGCGCGACACGGCGTACGAGAACGCCGTCTCGGACTCGTTCTCGGACACCTTCGCCGACCCGTCGGTGATCCGCGGGCGGGACGGCTGGTGGTACGCGTACGCGACCTCCGACCCGCTCAAGGCCGGCGACCCGCCCGGGGCCATGCACATCGCCCGCACCCGCGACTGGTCGAGCTGGCAGTACCTCGGCACGGTCTTCGACGGCACCAACCGGCCGTCGTGGGCGACGCCGACCGCGGGCCTGTGGGCCCCCGACATCCGTTACGTCGCAGGGCGCTACGTGCTCTACTTCACGGTCACCGACACGAGGCTGAACCCCGGCGACGACTCGGCGATCGGCGTCGCGACGGCGCCCACGCCGGCGGGGCCGTGGACGGCGACGAACGCGCCGGTGGTCCCGCCGCGGCCCGCGCCGGGTGGCGGCTACCTCTGGACCTTCGACCCGGCGGGGTTCACCGACAGCGACGGGCAGCGCTACCTCTACTTCGGCAGCTACTTCGGAGGCCTGTGGGTCACGAAGGTCGCGGCCGACGGCCTGACGCGCGTCGGCGCGGCGACCCAGGTCGCGATCGACAACCGCTACGAGGGCTCCTACGTCGTGCGGCACGGCGACTGGTACTACCTCATGGGCTCGGCGGCCAACTGTTGCGCGGGCCCGACGACGGGCTACTCCGTGTTCGCCGGGCGCTCGCGCTCCCCGGGCGGGCCGTTCGTCGACGCCGAGGGCACCTCCCTGATGGCCTCGCGTGCCGGCGGCACCATCACCCTGACGCAGAACGGCAACCGCTTCGTCGGCGCCGGCCACCACGCGGTCATCACCGACGCCGACGGTCGCGACTACATCGCCTACCACGCCATCGACCGCAACAAACCGTGGCTCACGTCGCCCTTCGGCATCAACCGTCGCCCGATGCTGCTCGACCGGCTCGACTGGGTGGACGGCTGGCCGCGGACCCGTGCGGGCAGGGGGCCGTCCGACACGCCCCAGCCGGCGCCGACGCTCGCCTCGAGCCTCGGCATCACGCCGACCGACCCCGCCGCAGGCGGCGGGTTCGCGCGTCTTGCCGAGGGCCCGACGGGCCCCGCCACCGGAGCCACCGGGCTCGTGCACGGCACCGCGTCGACCACCTCCCCGGCGCCGGCCGGACCGCTGCACGTGCGGCTCGACCACCGCGGCACCGAGCCGCTGCGCGTCATGCTCGGGCGCAACCCGGCGCTCATGGTCACCCTCGACCCGAAGGGCGGCCGCCTCACGGGGCAGGTCGACGACGGCGGCGCGGTCCGCTCGTCGACGACCACCCTGCCGCCGCTCCCGGCCGGCGCCTGGCGGACGCTCACCGTCGAGGCGACGGCCGACGGCCTCACCGCGGAGGTGACCGAGAGCGACCTCGCCGACGTCGCCGCCCGGGTCCACGTCGGCGGGAACGCCCGACCGGACGCTGCGCCGGTGCGCCTCAGCAGCAGCAACGCGGTCGTCGACAACGTCGTGGTCAACCTGGCCGCTCCCGACGCGCCCGTGCTGGCGCCGGTGCCGCAGGCCGGTGGGCTGATCCAGTCGGAGGACTTCGACGGCCCGAGCCTCGCCGGCTTCACGTGGGTGCGGCGCAACCCGGCCGTCACCGTCTCGGGCGGCAGCCTGCGCTGGCCGGTCGAGGGAACCGACCTCGTCGGTGGCGGCAACACCGCGAGCGTGCTGCTGCACGACACCCCCGGCGACGGCGACTGGATCGCCGAGGCCAAGACGACGCTCGACCTCGGCGTCGACACCGTGCGCAACTACCAGCAGGTCGGGCTCGTCGCCTACGAGAACGACGACGACTTCGCCCGCCTGTCGAAGGTCGCGATCTGGAACACGCGCCAGACCGAGTTCGGCCGTGAGACGGCGGCCGACCCGACAGACCCGGGTGGCCCGACCAGCTACGGCGGCGCCATCGTCGGGACGGCCGCGCCGACGCTGTGGCTGCGCCTGGCCCACCACGAGGCGGCGTCCGGGGAGCACCTCTACCGTGCGGGCACGAGCCGCGACGGCGTGCACTGGACGTGGGGTGCGACGTGGACCTTCCGTCCCGGCACGAACCCGCGCATCGGGCTCGTGGCCCACGGCGGCGCCTCGCCCGCGGCCGTCGCCGCGATCGACCACCTGCGGTTCTACGCGTCCACCTGGCCGAGCGACCCCGGAGCAGGATGAGCGGCGCCCGGACCCGCACCGCGACCGCTGTCCTCGCAGCAGTCACCCTCGTAGCCGCCCTCCTCGGCGGCTGCGGGGGTGCCGGCCCCGACCCCACCACCGGAGACACCGTGACGACACCTGCCAGCACCGCCGAGCCGGCGGCGACGAACCCCGTCTGGCCGAGCAACTTCCCCGACCCCCAGGTCATCCGGGACGGCGACGGCTGGGTCGCCATCGCCACGAACGGCAACGGGATGAACGTGCAGACCCTGCACAGCGACGACCTGCGCACGTGGGCCCAGGGGCCGGACGCGCTGCCGCAGCTGCCGTCCTGGACCACCCGTGGCAAGGTGTGGGCACCGGAGGCGCACCGCTTCGGTGATCACTGGGTGCTCTACTACACGACGATGGCCCCGGACCCGGCCATCCAGTGCATCGGCCTCGCCGTCGCGGACAAGCCCGACGGCCCCTACCGGGACACGAGCAGCAAGCCGCTCGTCTGCGAGCACGACCAGGGCGGGTCGATCGACGCGTCACCCTTCGTCGCCTCCGACGGGACGGCGTACCTCTACTGGAAGAACGACGGCAACGCCGTCGGCGTCGACACGTGGATCTCGGTGCAGCGGCTGTCGCTCGACGGCCTGCGCCTCGAGGGCACGCCGAAACGGCTGATGCGACAGGACCTCCCGTGGGAGGGCAGCCTCGTCGAGGCGCCGTTCGTGTGGGAGCGCGACGGCGTCTTCCACCTCTTCTACTCGGCCAACGACTACGGCTCCGACAAGTATGCGGTCGGCCACGCCACGGCGTCCTCGCCCACCGGACCCTTCACCAAGGACCCCGAGCCGGTGCTCACCTCGACCGCCGTCGCCGCCGGGCCGGGCCACTGCGCCCTCTTCGAGAACGACGGCACCGTGTGGATGGTCTACCACGCGTGGGACCCGGGAGCGATCGGCTCGGAGGTGCCCGGGCGCACGATGTGGCTCTCGCGCGTCACGTTCGAGGGGGCGCACGTCAGGGTGGAGCCGCCGGCGACGTCGGTGGCGGGCCTCTGACGAACGCGTCTCAGGTGCGGGCCGAGGCGACGACCCTGCCCGTGTCGGTGCGCACCTCGATGGCGCGGATCTGGTCTGGGCTCAGCGCCGTCGCGCCGGTGACCTTCGAGTAGCCGGACGCCGTCGCGCGCCACGACGCGGCCGTCGTCGCCCGGCCCTTGCCGTCGATGACGTAGAGGAGCAGCTCGCCGTTCTTCGGCATGTCCTCGCAGTCGATGTCGAGCTGGGTGCCCCACCCACGGGTCACGAGGGCGACGTCGACCTTGACCGTCGAGCCCGGTGCGGCGGCGGCGACGTAGTGGGTCGTCGGCGGCGTGGGCGGCGTCGAGGCGAACATCCCCGGCCCGAGCCACGCGCCGCCCGCGAAGAGCACGACGGCGGCGGCTGCGGCGACGGCCGAGAGCCACGTGCGACGCCGCCGGCGACGCCGGGCCACCT
>JAEXXY010000116.1 GCA_023451855.1 Actinomycetes bacterium | reverse complement strand
GGCCAGGACCCGCACGGTCACGCCGAGGGCGTCCCCTCCGGCCCAGTCGACCGCGAGCGCGTGGGACTGACGCCCCATGCTGTCCCACGCGGTGCCCAGCACCCGGGGCAGCGCCAGGACCATCATCACGAGGGTGAAGGCCAGCAGCGGCACGATCGCCAGCACCCACGCGGTGACGATGACCCGCGGGCCCCGCTTGAGGGCGGTCACGCGGGGGTCGGCCGAGCGGCCGGGCCACAGGGCCGCCAGGATCGCGCCCATGCGCGCCTGGAGGTCGGGGACGCCGGTCAGGTCTGCCAGGACGTGGTAGCCGTCGAAGCGCACCATCGGGGCGAGCTGCCGGACCATCTGGAGCAGCTGCGCCGCCATGATGAGCAGGATCGCGTCCCAGCCGGTGACGAACCAGACTGCGAACATGGCGACGCTGACGATGGCGTTGAAGTACAGACCGCCGAGGTCGACCCGCAGCCGTCCCGCGCGGTCGAGGCGGTAGCTGTCGGTGACGTCGGTGTAGAAGGCCGGCCACACCAGGTAGAGGCCGGTGCCCATCGCCCCGGGCGTCGCGCCGGCGTACCGGCAGGCAGAGGCGTGCCCGAACTCGTGGAAGCCTGCGGACAGGACGGTGATGGCGAAGACCACGACGAGCAGCAGCGGCTGGTCGAAGGCCTGGTGGGTGGCCGAGGCCAGGCCCTTGGTGAACAGCACCCACGCCGATATCGCGACGAACGCCAGGACCACCGGCACGACGACCACCGGCGCGAACAGCACCGCGAAGGGTGCCGTGAGCCGACGCGTGACGCGCGGGTCGGACACCACCCAGCGAAGTCGGAGCGCCAGCAACGGGTTCGACCGCTGGACGTCCGGCTGCGACCCGTCCGCGCCGAGGACGAGGCCGAGCGGGCGCAGCTGGGACTCCACCAGGGTCTGTGCGTCCGAGGCCGCGAGGCGGCGGCCGTACTCGGCGCTCACGACATCGGCGACCTGCGCGAACGTGCGCTCGCCGTCGATGGCCTTGAGCACCAGGTAGAGCAGCGGCGTCAGCTGGACCGCCTGACCGCCGGGGCGGCGAACGAGCGAGGGCGGCGTGCGGTACCCCGACCCCGTCATCTCCCCGAGCAGCTCGACGCCTTCGGCGCGCTGTGGACGCTCGCCGGACGCGTCCTCCTGGGGGAGCGTGTCCCCGGCCGTTCGGGACGGCAGGGTGCGGGGGCCGGACGCCTTGGCGTCCGGCCCCGGCACCCCACGCGGTGACGAGGTGAGGCTCACGAAGGACCCGTTACTGCTTGATGGTCGAGGTCTGGTCGGCGGTGGCCTCGGCCGTGCCGTCCAGGTGCTGGGTGATGCTGCCGCTCTGGTCGGCCATGGAGACGGCCTGCGAGCCCACGGAGCCGACATTGGCCGACACGGAGGCGTCGATGGGCGCGGCCACGTTGGCGTTCGCGGCCACCGCGCCGTCGACCGGAGCGGCGAGCTTGGCGTCTGCAGCAGCGTTCACGTTGATGTTGAGCAGGTTGCCACTGAGCGCCGAGGCCGGCGTCGCGCCGGCGGTGCTGCCCGCGTCGCTGCCCGTGGTCGTCCCGGGGTCGGGGGCCGTGCCCGGCGCGGGTGCGGTCGTGTCGGGCGCGGTCTGCTGGATGTCGCTGTGCTGCGGTGCATGCGCGATCGCCGAGCCGCTCAGGCCCTGGTCGATGTCGACCGCCTGGTGCGCGACTGCCGCGTCCGTCGAGCCGACCGACAGGATGTTGGCCCCGACGGCGCCGGCGATCGGCGCCGCGACGTTGGCGTTGGCCCCCACGGCCAGGTCGATCGGTGCGGCGACGTCCAGCGCGAGGTTGAGGTCGGCGTTCAGGTCGAGCAAGGACATGACCTCCTTGTCCGGCAGGGCTGCACCGGCCTCGGCAGCGAGCTCTTCCGGGGAAACAGGGGGCAGATCTGAATCGGTCATCAGGTACTCCATTCCGGCGCCGCCCGGCGCCTCTCCTGCGTTTGAGAACCACGCTGCGAAAGAGCCGGCCACGGCAGCCAACCAGGACTCGAGCTGACGCCACACCGACTTCGCAGGCCACTGCCCGCCTTACCCCGAAATGGCTCCGCGCCAACATTGCGCGCAGGGCAGCGGGAAAAGCACCCTTGCGGGAGCTCGTGGTTACGTGGCGGCGTTCGACGCGCCGGGCGTGGCGGATCGAGTCGGGTCGGCGACATCGGTGAGGGCTGCGAGCCGCTCCACGACTTCGCCGGCCACGTCCTGGCTTCTCGCGTCCGCGGCTCATGAGCCAGATCGCAGACGGTCCTCGAAGGAGGCTGGAGTTCAGGCTCCACCCGGGGGCTGCTGCGTGGCCATTGAGTCGCGCGGGGGCCTCCACGGGTTGCCAGCCGGACTCCTCAGGTGGGACGGCGAATGCTCTGCCGACAGACGTGCCGAGCCGCCATACTGGGCGACATGGGGACCGAGACACCGGGCCTGGATGAGCTGACGCGGCGTGTCGACGAGATGAGCGTTCAGCTAGCCGCGGCCCGTTCCGACATCGACAGGCTGCTGGACAGCGGCGGCCTGGCCGGCCTTCGCCTGGATGCGGGCGAAGTCGAGGCGGGGCGCAGTCGGGGACAAGCCGATGCGGATCGTGAGCGCATCAGGGCTCTCGAGGATCGCGCCGTCCTTGACCGGGCCCTTCTGGAAGAGATCAGGCGTGAAGGCGTGCTGCTGGAGGGCGAGAACCGGAGCTTGCACGAGGCGATCCACGCGGCGCGTGCCATCGGTGCCGCGGTGGGGATCGTGATGGCGATGCGTGGGGTCAAGGAGATCGAGGCCTTCGGCGTGCTGCGCGTCGCGAGCCAGGCGCAGAAGCGCACGGTCCGCAGCCTCGCCGAGGAGGTCGTCGCCACCGGAGACCTGAGCTCGATGCCGGTGTCCTGAGCCCCTGGGTCGCGAGGCGGAGTCTCTGGCCCACCGCGACTCGGCTGCGGCTGACGGCGGGCGCCGACGACAGACGGAATCGACCTGGGATCAGCCCCCGTGCACCGGCGCGATCTCGGTGCCTGTTTTCGCGCCAATGGGCGACGAACTGAACAGGGGCGCGTTCTTGAGGACCTGGTCGCGGACGAAGAAGTCAACGCCGACGAGGAGAACTCCGACGACGCCCCCCAGGACGAGGTTGATCACTCCGATGATGATGAGACCAGCCATCCCCTCAAAAGCAGCAGGAACTGTGGCCTCACGCCGCACAATCGAACCTGCCATCCGAATCCGTGTGATTCCGGCGAACACGTTCCAGATGCCGGCGATGGCGCTGAAGACGAAGATGATCTGGAGAGCGCCCAGGATGATCCACAGGATTCCGGACCAGCGCGAGTACTCCGAGAGACGCCGGATCAGCGTCTCATCGGCAGGCACGGTCGTCAGAGGCGCCGACATTGGCTGTGGAATGTGCGCCGTGGAGGCTGGTGGAGGAAACGCGACCGGACTGGTGTGCCGCGTCCACTCGAAACCATTCCAGTAGCGCATCTGCGCCATCGTCCCGGAGTCTGGGTCGGGATACCACCCCGCGGGTGCGCTCGGTCCGGGCAGAGAAGTCACACGAGTCCTTCGGGATATTGCATCTTTACGATGGCAGTTCGACTCCACGGGATGGCACTTCGTGGGCAAGTGGCGACACCGCGATCAAGGAAGATCCTTTCCACGGCGACGCGACGCTAGCAGCGTGAAGCAGGCCAAGTTGCTGTTTTCGACTGGAAAACCACGCCGACCCGGTGGTGCCCGTAGCGGTATCGGCCAAGTCGCCCCGAACGCATCACGCCCTGCCGCGCTATTTCCTAGGATCCAGCGCATGACACAAGGACAGACCGCGCCCGCGGGGTGGTATCCACACCCCGAAATGGCCAGCACCATGCGCTACTGGGACGGGCAGGCGTGGACCGACCACATTGCTCCTGCGTCGGCGGCTCCATCAACATCTCCGGCTCCTTCAGCGCCTCCGGCTCCTCCACAGGCCGCGAAGCAATCGCAGATCACGACCGCGCTGGTTCTGGTCGGTGGCGTGATCGGTCTGGTCATGTCGATGCAGTCCGCCTCACTGCTCACGGGAACTGGCGGGCTGTGGACGGGCGTTGCCCTCGCGTGCGCTGCGCCCATCGCAGCCCTGGTCATGCGCCAGTCGACGCCGCGGTGGGTGAGAGTGGTGGCGATCATCCTTGCGGTGATCGCCATCGTGAACGTCGCCTACGTTGAGTCTCAGTTGGAGGCCAAGCGTCAGGAGATCAGCAACCTGTTCAACTAGCGCGCCAAAGCACGTGCAGAAGGGGCCCGTCGTGGGACGGGCCCCTTCCCTGTTGCTGCGGCTGGCCTCAGAACGCGCTGGTTCCGTTCGGGGTGCCGAGGCCCGTCGGGCCGTCCCAGCCGGTGCCCGAGGTGCACCACACCGCGGGGGTGCAGGTGCCGTTGGTGCCGGTGGTGACGTCGTTCAGGCCCGACGCGTGCGCCCAGGTGTAGGACGCCGGGTAGCCGGCCGTGTTGCCCGAGAGGGCGTAGACGCTGCCGATGATCGGCGCGGAGGCGCTCGTGCCGCCGTAGACCTGCCAGCCCTTGCGGCCCTGGTAGGAGGTCGAGTCGTACACGGCGACACCGGTGTTCGGGTCGGCCACGGCCGAGACGTCGGCGTTGGCCTTGCCCGAGCACTGCGTGGCGGAGGTCTGCCACGCCGGCTTGGCGTTCAGCGTCGAGCAGCCGCTGCCGGCGCCGGTCCACGCCTTCTCCGTCCAGCCGCGGCTCGTGCCGGAGGCGCGGGTGAGGCTCGTGCCGCCGACGGCGACGACGCTGTCGAAGGAGGCCGGCGACTCGATACCGTAGCCGTTGTCACCGGTCGAGGCGGTGATGGCGATGCCGGGGTGGTCGTAGGCCGACATCCCCGCGGAGTCGGAGCCACCGTAGCTGTTGCTGATCGCCGAGACGCCCTGCGTCGCAGCGTAGTTCACAGCGGTGCCGAGGTTCGCGAACGAGGCGGAGCTGGCCTCGACGAGCAGGATCTTGCAGTCGGGGCACGACGCCGAGACCATGTCGAGGTCGAGGCTGATCTCGGTGGCCCAACCGGCGTCGCTGCGCGGGAGGCTCGAGCCGCCGGTCTGGTTGACCTTGCGGAAACAGCCGTTGGCGGTGGTGCAGGCCGGCAGGCCGAACTGCGAGCGGTAGGTCGCGAGGTCGGCCTCGGCCGTCGGGTCGTCGTAGGCATCGACGATGGCCACGGTGCGGCCGCCGCTGGACAGGCCGGTCAGGCCGTAGGCCGACTGGATGTCGGCCGGGCCGTACCCGCTCGGGGTCGCGGTGACCTGGGGCTTGCCGGTGGCGTCGACGACGACCTCGGCGTGGCAGCCGGCCGTTCCGGGGACAGGCTTCGCGCAGACGTGCTCGGCGCGGTGCGCGGAGCCGGTCGTTGACGGTTGCGCCATCGCCGAGGCGGCGCCGAGCATGAGCATCAGAGCGCTGCCGGCGGCAGCAAAGGACAGAGCCGAGCGTTTCACTGGTCCTCCAGGGTGTGGTGGAGACGCTCGGCGCAGCGTCGATGGGGGTCACGGCGCCCCGTCGAGGCCTCCCAACCTCAGTGGCGCCGCGATCCGGACGCTACGCCCGGCTAGGTAAAGCGTTGGCCAGCATTTGGACAGGCTTCTCCCGCGTCATGGCATTGGGACAGTTGGGCATTCAGGGCTGTGGATGACGGCGGGCGAGGGATCTCGGATCTCCCTAACCTCGAGCCATGTCCTACGCGATCGACACCGACGGAGCCGGCGGGGCCGGTGACACGCTGGCCCTCACCGCCACCGCGCTGAAGGACTGCGCCGAGGCGTTCGCCTACGCAGCAGGGGTGCTGCAGTGCGGCGTCGGTGACGACGACCCGTTCCTCGCGGCGGCCGCCAAGGAGTTCGCCGGCACCCAGACGATGTCGCTGCACACCGCGTCGGGCGGGTTTGCCGCCCTCGGGCGCAAGGTGTCGTGGGTCGGCCTGACCGGCAAGGAGACCGAGCTCGAGGTGGCTCAGGCTCTCGGCCTGACTGGCAGAGCGGCCCCGACCGGCTCTGCGGGACAGGCCCTCTGATGCGTCCGGCTGCGGGCGGCGCGAGCGGCCCGATGACCGTGCCGACCGGTGACCCGGCGTCGCTGCGTGCGGCGGCTCGCCGCCTCGGCATGGTGGCCGAGACCGGCCTGCAGACGCCCGGCGTGAGGGGCCAGTCGGCGTCGATCATCGCGGCGGTGTGGCAGGGCGACGCGGCCACCGCTGCGCAACGCGAGGCCGACGTGTTGGCCGGTCGGACGCGTCTACTGCTCGAGCGCGTCGGAAGTGCCGGTGCTGAGCTGCTCGCTCTCGCAGTCGCTTTGGAAGAGGCGCAGCTCGTCGCGCGGCGGTCCATCGACGAGCAGGACGCGGCCCAGCGGGACTACGAGCGCGCCGTCAACCCGGCCTTCCCGATGCTCGACCCGATGGCGCGGGCCGAGCACCAACGAGCCCTCACCGACGAGCGCGACCGACGCCAACGCCTGGCTCGGGGGCGATACGAGGCGGTCATGACGCAGCTGCACCTGAGGCGCCGGGCGCTGACGCGTCGGCTCCTGTCCCTCGCCACCACTCCCCTGCGCGGCGGCACCGGTAGCACCGTCGCCGGGCCGAACACGGCCCAGGGCGTGATGCACGACCTCGTCGGCGATCTCACCCTGACGATGACCGAGCTCCTGCCGCCCGCGTGCAGGACCGTGGCCGTCGACGTCTACGACAACGTCGACACCGGCCTGCCCGAGTGGTCGCTCGAGCAGAAGCTGACCGATGCCGGCGTGACCCCCGGGCCCAGCGTCCTCGACAAGATCGGGTGGGGTTCGGGTGCTGCCGTGACTGCGACCGAGTACGCGTTGGCCGGGGCTCTCCACCCGAGCGGCATGGTGTCGAGAGCGGCGCCGAATCCGGCCGTCCAACGAGCCGTCGACACCCTGAAGAAGGCCGACAAGGTCGCCGGCTGGGTCGGGACCGGCCTCTCCGGGGTCTCGACGACGGCCGGCCAGCTCGACTCCGACGCGAGGAAGTACTCGAACATGCCGACGTGGAAGCTGTTCGCCCGCGGTGCCGTCCAAGGCGTTCTGGCCGGCGGCGGTGGGGCTGTGGCCGGTGGCGCCTGTGCCAAGGTGCCGGTCGTCGGACCGGTGTTGTCTCCGGCCTGTGACGCAGTCGGGACCGCAGCCGGCCAGCAGGCTGGGCGGGCCGTGAACGACTCTGAGGTCCTCAAGCCCACGCGTGAAGACACCCGCCGGACCGTGGCCGTTCCCCTTCAGGCGGTGTGGAACTGATGCATTCGTGGTCCCCGTGGCTGATCGTGCTGGTGATCGACGCCTTCCTCTTCATCGCCTACCTCGGCATCTCTCAGCCGAAGCGCATGTACCGCGGCCAGTTCAGGTACGCGCACCTGCCCGACCGCGCGTACTTCGCCGGACTGGGCCTGGGGATCGGGTTCACCCCCGTGGGCCTGTGGTTGAGTGCCGGCGGCTCGAACGAAGGGCTCGTGGCCAACATCCTCTTTCCGTGGTGCGTGGTGTGCGCGACCTACGGCTTCGTCGGCCAGTTCGCTGCGGTCCCGATACCCAAGTGGTTCGTCCCACCGGCTTTCAAGAACAAGACCCAGCACGTCTACCCGCGACGCGTCATCGGGCTGCGCAAGGTCGACCGCCTCTCCGACCGGCCGACTGCCGTCGCGCAGGAGCTGATTCCCTGGACGTGAGCGGCACCGCGTGCCGCGCGGCGCAGACTGCTCGCCACCCATCGGGCGGGGCCCGCGGGCCCCTTTCGGCGTCGAGGATCGGCGGGTGGAGACTGGTCGGGTCGAAGTGACCGAGGCGGAAGGTGGCATGGCCATGGCGGACAGCGAGACGTACGTGACCCCGAAGGTGGCGCAGCCCTACTGGGTCAAGCACGCCTACGAGGTGCTCGTCGAGACCGCTGGTCGCTACAACGCCGTCATCACCTACTCCGAGCTGGCCGAGGAGGTGCAGCGCCGCTCGTCGCTGCACACCCGTTCAGGCATGCAGAACTGGATCGGCGGCCTCGTCACCGACGTCGCCAAGGTGAACCACGTACGGGCGGAGCCGGCCCTCGCCTCGCTCGTGGTGCGCAAGGACGACGGCCAGGTCGGCCCCGGCTACGACGAGGTGCTTCGGCTCGCTGGTGAGCGACTTGGTGCCGACCCGCTCGACCGGGAGAACCACGCGGCCGCCGCGCGCCTCGAGTGCTACCGGAACTGGGGTGCCGACGTCCCGGCCGACGCGACGCCGACCCTTGCCCCGCGGGCGCGTGCGCGTGCGACGCGGGAGCGGACGCCGCGGGCCACCGCGC
>JAEXXY010000071.1 GCA_023451855.1 Actinomycetes bacterium | reverse complement strand
GCCCCCGGCCGCGCACACCCACCCCGAGGACGACCCGGACGTCGAGAAGCACGGCGACGCCGCGGACCGCATCGGTCCCGAGGCCGCCGCGCGCAAGGCCCGACGGGCCGAGCGCACCCAGCCGGTGCGTCAGGCAGACGCCACCGGTCGGCCCCGGACCTCCGAGCGAGCCGAGCCGAGCGAGGACGCCGACCACGGCGAGCCGGAGTCGGCCCGAGCCGAGGGCCTCCAGCCCGCCGACCTGCACGGCCCGGACGTCGCCGGCGACCCGGCCGACGCGCCCGACCCGGCCCACGTGGCCCACACCGCCCACGTGGAGCGTGCCGTGGACGTGCCCCCGGAGCCGACCGTCGCTGCCGTCGTCCGGCACGATGAGCCCGCCGACGTGCAGCACCCCGCCGACCCGCGCGAGGCGCCTGAGCAGCGCGACGTCCATGACGCTCCAGAGCCGGACGACGTGGAGTCCGGCGAGCTCATCGAGGAGCGCGCGACGGCGAGCGACCCGCGCCCGACTCCCCCGCCGCGTCCGGCGACGGCCCGCAAGTCCGGGCGTCCGAGCGTCCCCAGCTGGGACGACATCATGTTCGGCCGCCGCGGCGAGTGACCGCTGGGCGGCGCGTCAGTCGGCCTGCGTGATCGGCAGGGGCGGCAACGGGCAGACGTCGAGGTCGAACGGCAGCAGCTCCGGCGACACCGCCGCGGCGCGGGCCGCGTGCGAGGTCATCCGGCGCATGTAATGGCGCCGGCACAGCACCTCGTACTCGACGACCCCGGCGCCCGGCTTGGTGTCGCCGACGACGACCTGCTCACCCTCGACCACCATGACGCCGTCGAGGACGCGCGCGTTGGTGGTGGCGCGGCGTCCGCACCAGCACAGCGCCTCGACCTGGAGCACCTGGACCTTGTCGGCGAGCTCGATGAGCCGCTTGCTGCCCGGGAACAGCTCGGTGCGGAAGTCAGCGGTGATGCCGAAGGCGAAGACGTCGACGTCCATCTCGTCGACGATCCGAGCCAGCTGCTCGACCTGCTCGCCGGTGTAGAACTGGGCCTCGTCGCAGATGAGGTAGTCGATGCGCTGGCCGGCCGTGGCGCGCTCGACGACGGACTCCCAGAAGTCGAGCGTGTCCTCGACCTCGAGCGCGCCGGTCGACAGCCCGAGGCGCGAGGACAGGACGTTGGTGCCGGCGCGGTCCATCTTGGTGTAGATGAGTCCGACGCGTCCGCGGGCGCCGTGGTTGTGGTCCATCTGGAGGGCGAGCGTCGACTTGCCGCAGTCCATGGTCCCGGAGAAGAAGACGAGCTCAGCCACGGGGCACCACCCTAGGGGGCGACGCGGGGTGGCACCACGACCACGGGCACGGCGAGTTCCGCGTCGCTCGTCGACCCGTGCAGGCCGAGCAGGCGGACGACCTCGGGCCGCATCAGGCCGGAGTGGACGACGGCCAGGCCGTCGCCGGTGACGACGAGGAGGTCGCCGATGCGCGGGGCGACGCGGGCGCTGACGGCGCCGAACCAGCCCTCGTCGACGGCCTGCTCACGGGTCAGCACGCGGGCCCGGCCGGCGAAGCGCTCGGTCCAGGCTGCGGCGACGTCACCGAGCGCGCCCGCCTGCGTGTACAGCTGAGGGTTGCGGGGTTCGCCGCCGAGGTGGCGCACCCCGTCCATGAGATGGGGCTCGTCGACGAGGTCGACGCGTGCCTCGAAGGGCACGTCGACCATGCCGTGGTCGGCGGTGACGACGACCGAGGTGTCGGCCGGCACGCTGGCGGCGAGGCGGCGCAGCGCGGCGTCGACGGCCTCGACCTCGTCGCCCCACTGCCAGGACTGGCAGCCGTGCACGTGCCCGACCTTGTCGACCTCGCCCCAGTAGAGGTAGACGAGCGAGCGCTGGGCGGCCCGCACCGCCGACAGCGCGGCGTCGACCCGGGCCTCGAGCGCGTGCGCTGCGCGGAAACCGCCGCCGCGCAGCGCGGCCGTGGTGAGGCCGGAGCCGTCGAAGTAGTGCGGGCCGACCATGGTGACCGCCAGCCCGGCGGAGGCGGCCTCCTCGAAGACGGTCCGGTTCGGCTGCCACGCACGCGGGTCGGGGCCGTTCTCCCACGACAGCTCGTTGAGGACGCGGTCGGTGTCGGGGTCGAGCACCTGCATGCCGACGAGTCCGTGGCTGCCGGGAGGCAGTCCCGTGCCGAAGGAGCCCATCGAGGTGGCCGTGGTCGTCGGAAAGCCGCAGGGCACCCGCTGCATCGAGTCGAACCGCGAGCGCAGGAAGGGGGCATGGCCGCTGCGCTGGCGCAGCAGGTCGTGCCCGAGCCCGTCGACGAGGACGACGACGGTGCGCGCGGCGTCGGGCAGCCCGAGGACGTCGCGGCCGGCGTAGGCGGGCACGCCGAGACCGGCGGCGACCGAGGGCAGGACCGATGCGAGCGTCGGGCCGGACCAGTCGAGCGCGGGCGCTGGTGCGGTCGCGGACGCGTCGGGGCTGCTCACCTCAGAGTGCCGAACCGCCGCCGATGCTCGCCGACAGGATGCGCGCGAAGTGCATCGCCTTTCCGACGGCGGCCTCGCCGTCGGCGGCCGAGCTGATCCGCAGCGAGATGTCGTCAGAGGCGATGGTGCCTTCAAACCCGTGGTCGGCGGTGCAGTCGGGGTCGCCGCACTGGGCCGGGATCATGTCGAGGCGGCTCACCGCTCCCCAGCCGAGGGTCAGGGTGAGGTCGCGGCCGTGGCTGCCGGCGCTGAAGGTCTCCGGCTCGGACACGACGTGGGTCAGCATGACCCCGCGGACGGCGGCGAGCGGCACGGTCTCGGTGGTGGCGGTGGCCATGAGCTTGTCGTCGGGCTCGGCGTGGTCGTCGGCGTGGGCGATGACGAGGCGCTGCGGCGTGACGACGAGGACCGTGACGTGCCGGCGGACCGTCTCGTGGTCGAAGGTCGTCTCCTGGTGCACGAGGTGGCTGACGACCTCGTCGTCGGCGACGGCTGACTCGACGACGTCGCACACGAGGTCCGGGTAGTAGCCCGCGCGGGTGATGTCCGCCGTGAGGTCGTCGGGGAGGGCCCGGTGGGCGTCCTGGGTCGTGCGTCGCATGACCCCATCCTTGCACCCGCCGCGCCCGGCACCGTCCCGGCCGACCTGTGGGTGTGGACGTCCACCCGCGCGGGCGACGCGTCGTCCACAGGGCCGAGGGCCGGCGGGCGACGCGTCAGGTCATCCGGCGGCGGCCCGGATCCTTGCGCACGAGGGCGTGCCGCACGACGACCTCGGCACCGAGCACGTCGACGCCACCGGTCCACGCGTTGACGGGGTTGAGCTCGACGGAGGCGAGCTCGGGGTGGTCGTCGGCCAGGACCGAGAGCCGGGCCACGAGGTCGGACAGGGCCGCGCGGTGCACCGGCGCGGCCCCGCGGTGCCCGTTGAGCAGCGGGGCGGCCTTGACGCCGTCGATGAGGTCGGTGACATCGACGTCGGTGAGCGGGGGGATGCGGTGGGCGACATCGCCGAGCAGCTCGGTCGGCGGCCCGGCGACCGAGAAGGAGACGACCGGCCCGAAGAGCGGGTCCTCGCTGGCCCGCACGACGCACGAGACCCCGGGCACGGCCATCCGCTGCACGACGAACCGGTCCGCGCCGAGCGGACCGAGTCGCTCCCGCAGCGACGCGTGCGCCTCACGGACCGCCTCGGCGTCGACGAGGTCGCCGCGCACGCCGACGAGGCCCGGTTGGTGGCGAACGACCGGCGAGGTGGACTTGAGGATGACGGGGTAGGTCAGCAGGTCGGCGGCCGCCACGGCCTCGTCGGCGGTGGTGACCTCGATGGCCGGCCACAGCCGGATGCCGTACGACCCGAGCAGGTCGCGCGACTCCTCGCGCGTCAGGGCACGGCCGTCGGGTGAGCCGGCGAGGACCTCGTCGATGATGCGCTCGGCACGCAGGCGGTCGATGCCGACCGGGCTGACCGGGCTGCCGCGGTCGCGCGAGCGCCACTGGGCGTACCGCGTCACCGCGTTGAGGGCGCGGATGCCGTCCTCGGGCATCGAGTAGACGGGCACCGAGCGGTGCTGTCCGTCCTGCTCGTAGGACAGCAGGTCACCGACTCCGCGCATGCCGAGGAACGTTGCCACGCAGGGCTTCTGGTGGCTGGCCGCGATCGACCGCACCGCGGTGAGCACCTCCTCGTCCGGGGTGACGAGGGGGGGGATGAACGCGGCGACGACGCTGTCGACCTCGTCGTCGGCGAACGCGGCGTCGAGCGCGGCCGCGAACTCCTCGGCGGAGGCCTGCGGCAGCAACGACACGGGGCCGTGCGTGACGCGCATCCCCCAGCTGAGGCACGCCGACGCGCTGAGCGCGCCGAGGGCATCGGAGTTGCCGACGATGGCGACCCGCTCCCCCTGGGGCAGCGGCTGGTGCAGCGTCAGCTGCGCGACGTCGAAGAGCTGGTGGACGTTCTCGACGCGGATGACGCCGGCCTGGCGCAGCAGGGCGCGGAAGGCGCCCGGCGGCACGTTGGTGACCCGGGTGCGGTGCCCGGGTGGGGCCGCGTAGCTGGAGACGCCGGAGGACACGACGACGACCGGCTTGACCTGGGCCAGGTGTCGGGCGATGCGGGAGAACTTGCGGGGGTTGCCCATCGACTCGAGGTAGAGCCCCACGGTGTCGGTGGACTGGTCGTCGATCCAGTACTGCATGAGGTCGTTGCCCGACACGTCGACGCGGTTGCCGGCCGAGGCGAACACCGAGATGCCGAGGCCGCGCCGGGCCGCGGAGGCGAGCACCGCGACGCCGAGCGCGCCGCTCTGGGCGAAGAGGCCGAGGCGCCCGCGGTCGGGGATGACCGGGGCCAGCGTCGCGTTGAGCCGCACGTCGGGGTCGTTGTTGACGAGCCCGAAGCTGTTGGGGCCGACGAGGCGCATGCCGGCCCGCCGGACGCGTCGGCGCAGCTTGTCCTGCAGGCGCGCCCCCTCCTCGCCCGCGTCGGCGAACCCGGAGGACATGACGAGCAGGGCCCGGACACCCGCCTTGCCGCACTCCTTGACGACGTCGACGGCCTGCTCGGCCGGCACGACGACCACGGCGAGGTCGACCTGCTCGGGCACGTCGGCGATGCTCGGGTAGGCCCGCAGACCCTGGATCGTGTCGGCGACGCGGTGGATCGGGTAGATCTCGCCGGCGAACCCGGCCGCGAGGATGTTGCGCAGCACGAGGGCACCGATCGACTCCGCGCGCCGGCTCGCCCCGATGATGGCCACCCGCCGCGGGAAGAGGATCGTGCTCATGCTCCGGGCCTCGGCGCGGTGCTCACGAGCCAGCTGCACGGCCTTGCTCTGCTCGGTGGGCAGGATGTCGAAGGACACCTCGACGACGCCGTCCTCGACGTGGTGGGACACCTCGTAGCCGGCCTCGCGGAACACCTGGAGCATCTTGCGGTTCTGGGGCAGCACCTCGGCGGTGAACCGGGTGATGCCGACCTCCTGAGCGATGGCCGCGAGGTGCTCGAGCATCACCGAGCCGATGCCCTTGCCCTGGTAGTGGTCGGAGATGTTGAACGCGACCTCGGCGGTGCTGGCGTCGATGCGGTCGAAGCGCCCGACGCCGATGATCTCGTCGTCGAGGGTGGCCACGAGGGCGACCCGGTCGTGGTGGTCGACGTGGGTGAAGCGGTGCACGTCGCGGTCGCTCAGCTGGCGCAGGGGCGCGAAGAAGCGCAGGTAGATCGACTCGTCGGACTGGCGCGCGTGGAAGGTGCGGATGCCGTCGGCATCGCCCGGTGCGATCGGGCGCACGTGCGCGACGGTGCCGTCGCGCAGCACGACGTCGGCCTCCCACTCGACCGGCGCGGCCGGCCAGTCGTCCGGGGCCGCGCCTGCGCTCGGCACGGCCTCGGGCGCGCCGGTGCCGGTCTGCTGGTCCGCTCCCGAAACCATGGGGCCATCGTGTCACGTCGCGCCGAGGCCGCACCTGCGGTGCGAGGCTGGCCACATGGAGTTCACCGAAGTCGTCCGCGCCCGTCGCATGAGCCGCCGCTACGACCCGGACCGCCCGGTGCCACGCGAGGTCGTGCAGCGCTGCCTCGACAACGCCGTGCGGGCACCGAGCGCCGGGTTCAGCCAGGGCTGGGACTTCCTCGTGCTGTCGACCGAGGCCGAGCGCCGGGTGTTCTGGGACGCCTCGGCCGAGCCGGGCGCGTCGGGCGACGACCCGTGGCTCGCCGGCATCAAGGCCGCGCCGGTGCTCGTGCTGTGCCTGTCGGACAAGGACGCCTACCTCGACCGCTACGCCGCGCCGGACAAGGGCTGGACCGACCGCGACGAGGCCCGCTGGCCGGTGCCGTACTGGGACGTCGACACCGGCATGGCGGCCCTGCTCGTGCTGCTCACGGCCACCGACGAGGGGCTCGGCAGCCTCTTCTTCGGGGTGCCGACCCCGCGCCACGCCAGCGTCAAGGCGGCCCTGGGCATCCCCGACGCGCGCCGGATCGTCGGCGTCGTCTCGCTCGGCTACGCGGTGCCCGGGCCGAGAAGCCCGAGCCTGCGCCGGCACCGCCGGACCGGCTCCGAGGTGGCCCACTGGGGCCGTTTCGGCGTGGCAGGTGAGCCGACCTGACCGGCCTGCGCGAAGATGGGGTGTTCATCCGCCAGCAGCACGGCAAGGAGCAGTACCCGGCATGGCCCGACGCAGCACCACCACGCCTCCGCCCGAGGACTTCGAGGAGAAGATCGTCGGGATCGACGTCGAGGAGGAGATGCAGAACGCCTTCCTCGAGTACTCCTACAGCGTCATCTACTCCCGTGCCCTCCCCGACGCCCGTGACGGGCTGAAGCCGGTCCAGCGGCGGATCCTCTACGGCGCCAACGAGCTCGGCCTGCGACCCGACCGCGGCCACGTCAAGAGCCAGCGCGTCGTCGGCGAGGTCATGGGCAAGTACCACCCGCACGGCGACCAGGCGATCTACGACGCCCTGGTGCGCATGGCTCAGCCGTTCACGCTGCGCCTGCCGCTCGTCGACGGCCACGGCAACTTCGGCTCGCTCGACGACGGCCCGGCCGCCGCCCGCTACACCGAGGCCCGGATGGCCGACGCCGCGCTGCTCATGGTCTCGGGTCTCGACGAGGACACCGTCGACTACGTCCCGAACTACGACGACACCCAGCTGCAGCCCGGCGTCCTGCCCGCCGCGTTCCCGAACCTGCTCGTCAACGGGGCCGCCGGCATCGCCGTCGGCATGGCCACGAACATGCCGCCGCACAACCTGGTCGAGGTCATCGGCGCGGCCCGCCACCTCATCGCCAACCCGACGTGCTCGCTCGACGAGCTGATGAAGTTCGTGCCCGGCCCCGACCTGCCGTGCGGCGGCCGGATCGTCGGGCTCGAGGGCATCCGCGACGCCTACCTCACCGGCCGCGGCAGCTTCCGCACCCGCGCCACGGCCCGCATCGAGTCGATCACCGCTCGCCGCAAGGGCATCGTCGTCACCGAGCTGCCGTATCTCGTGGGCCCCGAGAAGGTCATGGACAAGATCAAGGACCTCGTCCAGGCCAAGAAGCTGCAGGGCATCTCCGACCTCAAGGACCTCTCGGACCGCACGCAGGGCCTCAACCTCGTCATCGAGATCAAGAACGGGTTCAACCCCGACGCGGTCCTCGAGCAGCTGTACAAGCTGACGCCGATGGAGGAGAACTTCGGCATCAACAACGTCGCGCTCGTCGACGGCCAGCCGCGCACCATGGGCCTCAAGGACCTCCTCAAGGTCTACGTCGACTTCCGCACCGACGTCGTGCGGCGGCGCACCTCCTTCCGGATGAAGAAGGCCCAGGACCGCCTCCACCTCGTCGACGGCCTGCTCATCGCGATCCTCGACATCGACGAGGTCATCCAGCTGATCCGCTCCTCCGACGACGCCGGCACGGCCCGCGAGCGGTTGATGGGCGTCTTCGACCTGTCCGAGCTGCAGGCCAACTACATCCTCGAGCTGCAGCTGCGGCGCCTGACGAAGTTCTCGCGCATCGAGCTCGAGAAGGAGAAGGAGACCCTCGAGCAGACCATCGAGGAGCTGCGCGCCATCCTCGAGAACGACAAGCTGCTCATGAAGCTCGTCTCCACCGAGCTGGCCGACGTCGCGAAGTCGCACGGCACGCCGCGTCGCACCGTCCTGCTCGAGGGCTCGGGCCAGAGCGCGGCGGCCGCCGCTGCCTCGCCCCTCGAGATCGCCGACGACCCGTGCTGGGTGCTGCTGTCCTCCACCGGGCTGCTGGCCCGCACGGGGTCCGACGAGCCCGTCAGCGCCGAGGGGTCGCGCTCCAAGCACGACGTCGTCGTCGGCGCCGTGCGCACCACGGCCCGTGGGGAGTTCGGCCTGATCACCTCGGCCGGGCGCATGGTCCGCCTGTCCGCGCTCGACCTGCCGACCCTGCCGCCGACCAACGGCGCGCCGAGCCTGTCCGGTGGCGCGCCGCTCGCGGCGTACGTCGACCTCGGCAAGGGCGAGGAGCCACTGACCATCGTGCCGATCGGCGCGGACGCACCGGTCGTCGCGCTCGGTACCGCGAGCGGCGTCGTCAAGCGCGTCACGCCCGATGCGCCCAAGAGCAACGACTGGGACGTCATCAGCCTCAAGGACGGCGACTCCGTCGTCGGAGCTGCCGTCGCCGACCGTGACGACCTCGACCTCGTCTTCCTCACCACCGACGCCCAGCTGCTGCGCTTTCCCGCGAAGTCCGTTCGCCCGCAAGGCCGCTCGGCCGGTGGCATGGCGGGCATCAAGCTGGGTGGCTTCGGCCGTGCCGTCTTCTTCGGTGTCGTCGACCCGACGCGCGACGCCATCGTGGTCACCTCCTCCGGCTCCTCCGGCGCCCTCCCCGGCACCGAGGGCGGCTCGCTCAAGGTGACGCCGTACGCCGAGTACCCGGCCAAGGGCCGGGCCACCGGCGGCGTCCGCTGCCACCGCTTCCTCAAGGGAGAGGACACCCTCGTGCTCGCCTTCGCCGGCAACACCCCGGCCCGCGCCGCGGCCGCCAACGGCGTGGCCATCGAGCTGCCGCCGGCCGACGGGCGGCGCGACGGTTCGGGCGCCCCGACGGACACCGTCATCGGCACCATCGCCGGGCCCCCGACAGCGGGCCCGGCGTCGTGACGCCCCGTCCTGCCGACGCGTCGGCCCCCGGACCGGAGGAGGAG
>JAEXXY010000065.1 GCA_023451855.1 Actinomycetes bacterium | reverse complement strand
GCGGCGTCGAGGTCGAGGTGCCCGGACGCCGGGACGAGGTAGCCGACGAGCACCTGGCTGCCGACCGGGGTGGTCTGCACCGCGGCGGCGGCTGCGGTCACGTGGGGCAGCGCCTGGAGGGCGGCGTCGACCTCACCGAGCTCGATGCGGCGGCCGCCGAGCTTGACCTGCTCGTCCCCGCGGCCAACGAAGAGCAACCCCTCGGCGTCGTTGACGACGAGATCACCTGAGCGGTAGGCGCGCTCCCATCCGAGCGTCGGCATCGGCGCGTACTTCTCGGCGTCCTTGGCCGGGTCGAGGTAGCGGGCAAGCCCGACGCCGCCGATGATGAGCTGGCCGGTCTCGCCCTCGCCGACGGGCTGCTCGTCGGGACCGACGACGGCGAGGTCCCAGCCGTCGAGCGGCAGGCCGATGCGCACCGGCCCGACCCCGTCGAGCGGGGCCGCGCACGCGACGACGGTCGCCTCGGTGGGACCGTACGTGTTCCACACCTCGCGGTCCGGCGTCGCGAGCCGCGCCGCGAGGTCGGGCGGGCACGCCTCACCGCCGAAGATGAGCAGCCGCACGGGTTCGAGAGCCTCCGCGGGCCACAGCGCCGCGAGCGTCGGGACGGTCGAGACGATCGTGATGTCCTGCGCGACGAGCCACGGCCCGAGGTCCTGGCCGGTGCGCACGAGCGAGCGGGGCGCGGGCACGAGGCACGCCCCGTACCGCCACGCGAGCCACATCTCCTCGCACGACGCGTCGAAGGCGACCGACAGGCCGGCCAGGACGCGGTCGCCCGGCCCGACGGGGCTTTCCTGCAGGAAGATCCGCGCCTCGGCGTCGACGAACGCCGCTGCCGAGCGGTGCGACACGGCCACGCCCTTGGGCACGCCGGTGGAGCCGGAGGTGAAGATGACCCAGGCGTCGTGCTCGGTGGTGACCGTGACGCGTCCGGGCGGCGTCGGGTGCGCCTTGGTGCCCTTCGGACCCTTCGGGGCCGGGGCCGCCCGGGCCACCGGGCGGATTCGGCGGCGCGGCCCGACGATCGCCGTGACCGCGGCCTCGCCGAAGACGAGGTCGGCGCGCTCCTGCGGGTCGTCGGCGTCCACGGGCACGTACGCGGCCCCGGCATGGAGGATGCCGAGCACCGCGACGTAGAGGTCGACGGTGCCCGACGGCGCACGGACCCCCACGCGGTCGCCCGGACGGACACCGGCACGGGCCAGGTCGCCGGCGAGGGAGACCACCGCGGCGGTCAGCTCGGCGTACGTGAGCACGGTGACCGTGTCGTCGACCGCCGGCGCGTCGGGGTGTGCCGCCGTCGTCGCCGCGAGGACGTCGACGAGCGTCCGCGGTTCGGGGGCGCGTGCGGCCGCGCGCAGCCGGTCGGTCACCGGGCCAGCCTCTCTGTCAGGGTGTCGTCACCTCCGACGCTAGAGCCCCGAGGTGAACGGGAGGAGTCGTTCGACGGGGTCGGTCGCAGGGCGAGATGTAACGCCGCGGCGGCTTCGACGGATTCACCGGGTAGGGAGGCGTCGTCGACCCCCGAGCGCCGGCGCCTCCCGCTCTCGCGCCACCGCACGAACGACCCTTGGTCGTCGGGAAACCGCGACACGCGGAGGGACACGCCGACCCGGACGCCCGGGCGCGACCAGCGGTCGTCGGTGGCGACTCGGACGCCGCACCACGAGGGCGCGGCGTCGTCGCCCGGTGTGGGCCGAAAATCGGGGGCTGCGTCCGATGACGTGACGGCATCCCGTGCGGGACGATGTGCTGGTGAGCACCTCGGCTGACGCGTCGGCGAGCGATTTCGCGCGCGTGGCACGTGATCTTGCTGAGACGCCCGGGGTGCTGCCGACCGTGGAGGCCGTCGTGCATCGGGCCGTCGAGGTCGTGCCCTGCGACTGGGCCGCGGTGGCGGTGACCGACCACCTGACGTGGCGCCCGGCGCGGCTCTCGGCGTCCAACGACCCCGAGCTCGCCGACGTCATCGCGAAGATCGCGGGCGGGTGCGGGGTGAGCCCGGGGATCGCGGCGTTCGAGTCCGGCGAGGCCGTCGTCGTCCCGGACCTCGCCGAGGACCAGTGCTTCCCCGAGTACGCCGCCCAGATGCTCGCCCTGACCGAGGTCCGGTCGGTCGTGTCGCACGGCCTGCGGCTCGCGGGCGCGACCGTCGGCGTCATGACGTGCTACGCCCGCTGCCCGGAGCTGTTCGACGCGGCTGCCGTGGAGCGGGCCCACCTGCTGGCGCAGCACGCGGTCATCGCCATCGAGGCGTCCCTGGCCGACGACCGTGCCGACAACCTCGAGGTCGCCCTCGCCCGGAGCCGCACGATCGGGGCCGCCGTCGGGATCCTCGTCGAGCGCTACCGGCTCTCGGCCGACGACGCGTTCGCCGTTCTGGTGCGACTGAGCCAGAACCAGAACCGCAAGGTCGCCGACGTCGCTGTCGAGCTCCTCGAGACCGGCACGGTTCCCGGGCTCAGGCCGCTCGTCGGCTAGCAGCCACCCACGATCTCGCCGACGAAGGGACGCGGTCGACGTGCCCCGGCGGCGTTATCGCCCGGGCGCCGACGGGTAGAGGCGCACCGAGATCTTCACGA
>JAEXXY010000060.1 GCA_023451855.1 Actinomycetes bacterium | reverse complement strand
GGGTTCCCGGCTGCCCGGCGCCGCGGGCGGCGGTGCCGGCGCCGTGCGCCCGGGATCGGTCGTCTCGGAGGCGCCGAGGGCGACGTGCCCGTTCGAGGCGACGGGTGCGCCCATGAGCGCGCCGTCGACGACGACGCTCGGCTTCGGCGGCGGAGGACCGTCGACGTGCAGCTCGAGCGCGCGCGCCTGTTCGAGCCGGGTTCCCTTGGCCGGCAGGGGCATCCGCAGTTCGCGCGCCGTGTCGATGACCTCGCGCCACCCGCCGGTGACCCGGGCGGCCGTCGGGCCGGTGGTGCGGCGACGGCGGCGGCGCAGCCACTTGGCGCCACGGATGGCCCCGTAGACGCACAGCAGGACGGCGAGCGGCAGGAGCACGTAGAACACGAGCCAGCGCAGCCAGTCCGGCCAGTTGTCGGGGTTGAGCGGGTTGTCGTCCTTCGGCGGGTTGCGCAGCTGGGTGGCGTTCTGCGCCTGGTCCGGGCCCTGAAGGACGCTCGGCGGGTTGTTCGCCGCGGGCGGCGGCACCTGGGCGCCGGTCTTCTTCTCCTCGGACTTGCGGATCAGCTGCTGCGGTTTCTTGTTGCGGTCCGGGACGAACTGCGAGGCGAGGATCGGCAGCCACGAGTCGTCGGCGAGCTTGACCTCGACCCACGCCCGCACGTCCCTGCCCTTGACGACGCCGCCCGCCTCGGGGATCGCGCCCAGGACGACGCGCGTCGGGACGCCGAGCCGGTTGGCGACGAGGGCGTATGCGGCCGCGTACTGCTCGTCGTTGCCGGCCAGCTGCGTCGACTTCATGAACTGGCTCATCCGCAGCAGGCTGTGACCGGGCAGGAAGACGTTCTGGTAGTCACCCGGCGTGCCACCGTCGGTGTACGCGCCGTCCTGGAGGGCCTTGGCGACGGCCGCCACCTTCTCCCACTGGCCGTCGACGCGGTCGGTCCACGGCGTCACCTTGTCATCGAGGAAGCCGAGCGCTGACGCGTCGACGGTCGTGCCGTCGGCGACGTCGGCCGTCTTCGGCAGCTCCTTCGAGGGCGGCTGCACGTAGGCGGTCACCGTGTACTGGTCGCCCGCGGCGAGCTTCTCCGGCAGGACGCCGGTGTTGGTGTCGACGTTGAAGCGCAGGTCGTCGGAGAGCGTGTCCTTGCGGGCGCCGACGAAGTCGAGGCCGGTGACCGTGCCGAACGTCGGCAGCCACACGTCGCTGTAGCCACCGGCCGGGACGGCCACCGTGGCCGTGACCTCCTGGCCGGGCCCCTCGGCGGCGATGTGGGTGCCGACCTTGCGGAAGCTGGTGCCCTGCGGGTCCGGCCCGTCGCCGAGGTTGGCGTAGTTGCCTGCGCCCCAGACGAACCCGTCGTAGGAGTCGAGCGCCGCGAACCGCAGCGGGACGCCCGCCGGCAGGCCCTTCACGGTCAGCAGCGTCTTGTCGAACTGCTGGGCCGCGTTCGGTTCGGTGTACTGGCGGAACCCGGCGAGCGGCGAGGCGAACTGGCTGACGTCGAACGGCGGTACCAGCGAGGGGCGGAGCACCGTCCGGGGGTGGTCGGCCCCCGGCAGCATCGGACCGACGAAGAACCCGCCGACCGTGGCGAGGGCGAGCAGCCCGGCCGTGGTGACGGCGCGCGTCGTGCGACCGGCGCCGTTCTGCAGGGCCGGCCGGTTGCGGTTGCTGCGCAGCGCGGTCCAGCCGATGGCCACGAGCGCGAAGACCGCGCCCTGGACGAGCACGGCGGCCGGGGTCTGGGTGCCGAGGACGATCGAGGCGACGAGGAGCGCCACCGGCGACACGAGCGCGAGCACCGCACCCGGCCAGCGTCGGGCGACACCGTAGGTGAGGGTGGCGCCGGCGAGGCCGAAGAGGAACGGCAGCGCCATGTACGGGCCCTCGGAGTCGACCGGAGGCAGCGCCGTCAGCAGCTCCTTCCAGCCGGGGACGGCCATGTGCACGAGCGTCGAGAACGTCGAGCCGGAGGGCAGGAACCCGGCGACGAGGTCCTCGCGCACGGCGACCGGGCCTGCGAGGAGCAGGTAGGCGGCTGCCGCCCCGAGCAGCGTCACGACGCCGAGCGTCCGGAAGGCCGCGCCCGTGTGGGCCACGAGCAGCCCGATGAGCAGGCCGGCGATGCCGACCCAGAGCCAGCCGAGACCGAAGAAGGTCGTGCGGAAGCCGACGAGCGCGATGCCGACGAGCGCGGCGGTGAAGCCGGCATCGACGAGCTGGGGCGCGGTCGGGCGCAGCTTCGCCAGCTGGGTGCCGATGCGCTCGCGCGCGCTCGGCGGCTGCACGAGCGCGCTCGGCGGCGGGGCGGAGATACCGGTCTGGCTCATCGGGCGACTCCGGTGAACAGGAGGGGGCGGAGGTCCTCGAGCGCGCTCAGCGTCAGGATCGTCAGGCCGCCGCCACGGCGGATGCCGTGCTCGGCCAGCGGGTCGACGACGACGATGACCCGGGTCACCTCGGGCGGGAACTGCCCGGCCGCGCGCTGCAGCTCGATGAACGGGCGGTGCGGTCCGGTGACGATGAAGACCGTCGACGTGTCGGGCGCGAGGTCGGTGGCATCGAGGCTCGCCGAGAGGAGGTCGATCGGGCCGGGCTCGACCCTCGCCATGGCATCGAGGCCGACCTGCGGCACCGACCGGCTCACCTTCTGCGCGCCGCAGACCATGGTGCAGTCCTGCTCGTCGAGCATGACGCGGACCATGATCGAGGCGCCGACCGAGATGGCCGTCTCGACGTCGGCCTCGATCGCCGTCGGCGCGTTGGCCGCCATGACGTCGCGCTCGACGTCGCGGTCCGTGCGTCCGGTCTTGCCGTGGCCGGACCGGTACTGCTCCGGGTCCGGGTCGACGAGGACCGTCACGTGCGAGCGCCGGGTGTCGAGGAACTGGCGCACGAGCAGGCGGCCGGCCTTGGCCGAGCTGCGCCAGTGGATGTAGCGGCGGTCGTCGCCCGGCTGGTACTCGCGCAGCGCGTGGAAGGCGAGGTCGCTCATCGAGACGTCCTCGGTGGTGCTGCCCTCGAGGTCGCGCAGCAGGCCCGCGCCCAGCGACTCGAGCGCCACGGTGCGCGGGTGCACGAACAGCTCGGTGCGCTCGGTCCACGTCAGGGTGCGGCGCATGAGCCCGAGCGGGTCGCCCTGGACCGTCGTGGCCGGACCGACCTGGATGACGCCGCGGCGGGAGGTGGGCACGACGAAGAGCTCCTCGTGGGCGTTGCCCGGCGTCAGCGCCGGCAGCACGAAGCGCGCTGCGGACAGCCCGACGGGCAGCTCGACGAGGATCGGCAGCATCGGGGCCCGCGCCTCGTTCGTCACGACGATGCGGCCGGTGGCCGGCTCACCGACGACGACGCGTCGCGGGTCGACCTCGGCCACGACGCGCACCTTGGTGCGCCCGAGCGCGAGGACGAAGCACACGAGAAAGAGCACGAGCGCGGCCGCGGCCACCATGAGCAGCTCGGTCCAGCCCCAGCGGGCGCCGGCGAACCACGTGACGAGACCGAGCGCGAGGATCGTCCACCCGAGCGGCGAGACCCAGTGCAGGACGCCGGCAACCGGCCGCCACACGCCCTCCGTGCGCTGGGCGAGGCGTCCGGTGGCGTGCCCGATCGTCTGCGTGATCGGCTGCGTGACGTGCCGGATCCCGCGGCTCGTCGAGCCCCGGGCCGTCCCGCGCGTGGGCGCCTTCGCCGGCGCGCCTGCCGGTGCGTTCGGGGGCGCGCCGGTCGACGCGTCCCGCTCCTTGACCTGTTCGGCCATCCCTACCCCTCGTCGTGGCTTTCCTCGGGCCCTGAGCCGTGGTGTGCGGTCGTGCACCCGCCGCTCAGGCGGAGGCGCGCTCCGCGGGCGGGGCGATGTCGCCGAGGATCTGGTCGATGCACTGCTCGACCGTGATGCCGGCGAACTGGGCCTCGGCGCCCAGCAGGAGGCGGTGGCTCAGCACCGGCTCGGCGAGGATCTTGATGTCGTCGGGGACGACGTAGGTGCGGCCCTGGCTGGCCGCCCACGTCTTGGCGCAGCGCACGTAGGCGAGGCAGCCACGCACCGACAGGCCGAGCTTGAGGCTCGGGTGGCGTCGCGACTCCTCGGCGATGCGGCTGACGTAGCCCAGGATGGCCGGGTCGACGTGGATCTCGTCGGCCAGGCGCGACATGTCGACGATGACGTTGCTGGCGATGAGCGGCTGGAGCGTCTTGGCGCGGTCGCGCGTCTTGGCGTCGGCGAGCACGGCGATCGTCGCCTCGTGGTCGGGGTAGCCGACGCTCGCCTTCATGAGGAAGCGGTCGAGCTGGGCCTCGGGCAGGCGGTACGTGCCGGCCTGCTCGATGGGGTTCTGGGTCGCGATGACCATGAACGGCTCGCCGACCGAGTGCGGCTTGCCGTCGATGGTGACGCGGCCCTCTTCCATGACCTCGAGCAGCGCCGACTGGGTCTTCGGCGACGCGCGGTTGATCTCGTCGGCGAGCACGATCGTGGCGAAGATCGGGCCCGGGTGGAACTCGAAGGCCTGCTTGGTCGGCTCGTAGATCGTCACGCCGGTGACGTCGGAGGGGAGCAGGTCGGGCGTGAACTGGATGCGGCTGTGCGTGCCCTGCACGGTCGCCGACAGGGCGCGCGCGAGCTGGGTCTTGCCGGTGCCGGGGAAGTCCTCGAGGAGCATGTGCCCCTCGGAGAGCAGGCAGGTCAGCGCCAGGCGCGTGACGTGCTGCTTGCCGAGCACGGCCTTCTCGATGTTGCCGACGAGCTGGTCGAAGGTGTGGGCGAACCAGGTGACCTGGTCCTGCGTGACGCTCATGGGTGTCCTTCTCGTGAAAGTGGTCTCGTGCGAAGTGCTGAGGGTTCCGTGCGGGTGATAGCTGCGGGGCGGCCGCGGCGTGCGCGGCTCAGCCCCACGGGTTCTTGGTCGCCGAGTCCCGACCGTTGGACCCGGTACAGGTCACGGTCACCGACTGGTTCGGGTAGCCGAGGAACTTGCCGGAGTCGTTGCGCCCGTTCGTCGGCCGGTGCGTGCTGTTCGCGCCGTTGTCGGGCGTCGACCAGCCGCTGATCGAGCAGCTGATAGCACCCTGGAAGTTCTGCAGCTCGTAGCCGATGTGGTTGCAGTTCGTGCCGCACTGCTTGCCCTGGTAGGGGTCATAGCAGTTGGACGGGCTGCACGCCGTGCCCTTGTAGACGCTGACGACCTTCGGGCTCGGGGGCGGCGGCTTGGCGTTCGTCGTGCCGGTGACGTAGCCGGTCCACGGGCCGGGACCGGAGTCCTGGGCGATGGCCCGCACGCGGATCTTGCGCGAGGTCGAGTAGCCGAGACCGCTGAACGTCGTCGAGTGCGTGCCCGCCCCGACCGTGGCGTTGCGGTCGCCGTCGATCTCGTAGCCGGTGATCGGCCGACCCTCGCTCTGCGTGGTGCCCCACGTGAACGTGATGCTGTTGTTGTCGTGCGACTCGCGCAGGTTCGGCACGCCGTTCGTCGGGCCGTACGGGTGGTACCCGACGCTGTTGCTCCACGGCGAGCACTGGCCGGCGACGTTGCAGGCCTGGATCTGCATCGACTGCTGGGTCGTGCCGAGGTTGTCGGCCTTGCCGCCCGAGCAGCCACCCGCGCAGGACCACGAGCCGCTGCGGCCCGCCGACGTCTGCCAGTTGACCTTGTCGTAGCCGCGCGAGCGCGAGTCGCCGAGGGTGAACGAGGCGTCGGCCGAGTAGTCCTTGCGCGGGGTGGCGACCGACCGGAGGGTCGGGGTCTCGGGAATGCCGTCGGCGGTGTACCCGGAGTAGTTCGCCTTGTCGGAGGTCGCCGGGCCGCCGTTCGTCGCAGTCACCGTGTACTCGACCCGCTGGCCCTGGTAGGGGATCGTGTCGCTGGCCGTGCGGGACTCGCCGCCGGAGCGTGTCGCGATGAGGTTCCACGCGCCGCCCCCGGTGCGCCGGTACACGTCGTACCTCGTGATCGGCGGGCCGTTCGGGTCGGTGGCGGGCCAGCTGACCGTCACCTGCGCGTTGGCGTCGCCGGGCGTCGGCGTGCGCGGGCTCAGCGTCGGGGCCGGCACGTTGGCCGGCTTGCCGAAGGACTGCGCCTTGACGGTGGGGCCGAAGGGACCCCAGCCGGCGCCGTTCCTGGCCTGCACGCGGATGTTGTACGCGTCGTCGTTGACCAGACCCGAGAGGGTCTTGGTCAGCGCGGGCGCCTTGACCGGCACCGTGCCACCGGAGCCGGCGTTCGTGCCGATGTCGACGTACTGGACGCGGTAGTCGGTGACCTCGCTGCCCTCGTTCGGCGGCGGCGTCCAGCTGACGGTGAGCTTGCGGTCGCCCGGCACGACGTCGGTGATGACGGTGGCCTTCGGCTTGGTGTCGGGGCGCACGGTGTTGCTCTTCGGGCTCTCGTCCGACCAGCCGACCGGGTTCTGCGAGCGGACGGTGAAGGAGTAGTCCTTGCCGTTGGTCAGGCCGGTGATGGTGCACGGCGAGCTGGCGCAGACCTGGCGCACCTCGCCGCCGTTGGCGATGACCTCGTACTGCTGGATCGGCAGGCCGCCGTCGTAGGCCGGCGGGCGCCAGTCGACGCGGGCCGTGCTGCCGAGGATGCGGTCGGCGACCGCCATCGGCGCGTCGGTCGGGTCGGGCTTGCTGCGGACGCTGACGGTCACCTGGCCGAGCGCGGCCGGTCGGCCCGGGGCGTCGAGCACGCGCACCGAGACCTTCGTGTCATTGCGTGCCTTGTCGGAGGCCGACACCGTCAGCTGGCAGCCGCTCGCCGACGCCGTGACGCCGACGCCCGAGACGACCTGGCTCTCCTGCACCGAGCACTGCGGCGCGGTGAGCGGGCTGTCGAGGTACTGGGCGAGGTTCACCGTGCGGCTCGTGCCGGCGATGAGGCCCTCGACGAGCACCGGGCGCATCGTCGCGATCGGGGGCGCGCTCGTGACGCGGACCCGGATCTTGAAGGTCTCGGCGCCACCCTTGGCCTTGACGGCGACGGCACCGGTGGTGCCGGCCGTCGCGGCCGCCTGGGCCTTGAGGACGACCTGCCGGCCGCCCTGCCCGGACTGGGCGAGGTCGACGCGGTCGGCGGCCGGGTCCCACGTGGCCTCGTAGGCGGCCGCGCTGCCGTCCATCCCGTCGGGCAGCCACGCGTGGCACAGCCGGGGGATGTCGAAGCTGCGCGCCGGGCCGTCGGCCGCGAGGAGCACCTCGTGGTCGGGACAGCGCAGCACGGGGACGTCCGGGCCGATCTGGACCGGGATCGTGACGTACGTCGTCTGGGCGGCCTTGTCGTTCGGGCCGGTCGAGTTGGTCACCTCGAGCATGAGGGCGGCCGGGCCGACGTAGCCGTTCGTCGAGGTCAGGCTGATGTCCGTGGCGGACCGGAGCTCGAACTGGAGGTTGTCCGCAGGTGAGGTCGACATGGTGTCCTGCGAGGTGACCGACACCTTGCCGCCGCGCGGGTCGATGACGTAGTCGCCGAGCGGCACCTTGACGGTGGAGTCGGCGCCCATCTTCACCGTCTTGCCCGACACGACGTAGGGCAGGCCGTTGTTGCCGGCCGGGACGTAGATGAGGGCCATCGCCTGCGCACCGTCGGAGTCCTCGATGACGTAGGGCACGACGCGGGCCTGCGGGCGCAGCTGGATGCGCAGCTTGCGGCCCTCGCGGGTCACGCCGTCGCCGTAGAACTTCACGATCTTCAGCTGCGACTGCTCGCCGTCGAGGTCGCGGTCGTTGGCGAGCGCGTCGACGACGATCGAGGTCTCACCCGGTTTGGCCGACCCCGTGTCGTCGACGGCGGTCGGCGGGTTGTTGAAGTCCTTCTGACCGCGGACGGTCAGCGTCGACTTCGACGGGTCGAAGAGGCCGTCGGTGATGCCGTAGGTCAACACCTTCGCGGGGCCGACCTCGGGCGCGACGACCTTGAAGGTGTCGTCCTTCTGGCGCTGGAAGTCCTTGAGCGTCGCGGCGTCGTTGAGCGTGGACAGGTCGACGAACGACACCGAGTCGCCGGCGGCGATGAGGTCGTTGGACAGCACGTCGGCCCGGAGCGTGCGGCCCGGGGCGGCGACGGCGTCGTCCTCGACGGCCACGGGCGGCTGCGGGTCGCCGGGCTGCACGACGCCGACCCGGACGAAGCCGTCGCTCGTCGCGCCGAAGCGGTCGCGCAGCTGGTAGCGGATCACCTCGGTGCCGGCGCTGCGCGGGTAGGCCTCGTAGCGGATCGTCGCGGCGCCGTAGCCGACGACCCGACCGAACCTGAGGTCGACCGGGCCGGTGTCATCGCCGACGATGCCGCTGACGAACGTCAGGTCGCCGTCCGGGTCGACGCCGCTCGTGGGCACGGTGATCGACAGGGTGTCACCGGCCGTGACGCTCGCGCTGAAGCTGCGGGCCTGCGGCGGCTGGTTCGGGTTCTTCACGGCGTCCGGCGGCGGGTTGATCGTCACCGTGATGCGGCCGGTCTGACCCCGCGAGCGCAGGCCCTCGGGGTAGGTCGTGTACTCGAGGATGGCGCTCTTCGGCCCGGTCATCGGGGCGACGTCGGGCACGTACCGCACGACGGTGCCCGACGCGAACGCCTGGCCGCCACCGGAGAGCACCCGCACCTCGGGGGCGAGCTTGAGCGGGATGCCCTCGCTCATCGAGTCGTTGTCGAGGGCCGGGATGGTCACGGCGTCGCCGACGCGCACCGTGGCGACGTCGTCGACGACCGTGGGCACGACCTTGTCCTTGGGCTCCGGCTTCTGGACGACGGAGAGCTCGCCCACGGCGGTCTTGGTGCCGTCGGAGATCGTGTACCGGACCGTGCCCTGGCGGGTCTCGTTGCCGGTGACCGGGGCCGTCGCGACCACCCGCACCCAACGGCCCTGGACGACCGAGGGGCGCAGCCACGCCTGCGAGGACTCGACGCGCTGCACGACGAGGACGTCGCTGCGCGGGCTGTAGTCGTTGGACAGCACGTCGGCGATGACCGGCGTCTGGCCCCGGACGACCGCCGCGTCGGGCGTCGCGACCGGCGGGGCGTCGTTGTTCTTGTCGGGCAGGATGTCGACGCGGATGCGCCCGGTGGCCACACCGGCACCGACCTGCGCCGTGTACGTCACGACGGAGGTGCCCGGCGTCTGGCCGGTGACGGTGACGACCCCGGTGTCGAGGTTGGTGTCCAGATTGAGCTGCCCGGGACCACGGACCGCCTGGGCCAGCCGCATCCGGGCCTCGGGGTCGGTCGGGTCGGCGCCGGCGATGTCGTTGCCGAGCGGCTGCAGCTGCACCGGCTTGCCGACGACGGCACGCACGACGTCGGGCTGGGTGCGCGGCCGGACCGGCTTCTCGTCGTCCTCGCTCAGCACGTCGAGGGCGACCGAGGACTGGGCGGTGCCGCCCCGGCCGTCGTCGACGAGGTACTTGACGACCTGGTCCCCCTTCTCGCCCTGCGCCTTGACCGTCAGGGCACCGGAGCCGTCGACCCCGGTGGTCTCGACGTCGACGGGCGACACCTGGATAGGGTCGTTCTCGGCGTCGCGCCAGTCGGCGACGACCCCGACCCGGACCGAGCCGTTCGCGACGACCGGGTAGGACGCCTGCGCCAGGCGAGCCTGCCCGGACCGCAGCTTCGGCGCGGTGTTGACGTCGTCGGTGACGATCTTGACCGTCACCTTCGCGGTGGCCCGGCCGTTCTTGGCGGTCGTGCCGTTGTTGACGGTGTAGGAGAACGAGAAGCCCTCGACGCCCGGCTCGTCGGGCACCGTCACCTGCACGGTCTGGCCGTCGGCCGACGGCGTCGCCTGGATGCCGGGCGCGTCGGGCTGCGTGACGTCGCCGGGCGAGATCGCGAGGATCGAGCCCTGGCTGTCGGAGTCGTTGTCGAGGACGTGGAGCGTCGACGTGCGCCCCGGGCGCACCTGCATGACGTCGGGCTGCGCCTTGGGGGGCGTCCGCGTCTGCTGGTCGTCGATGAGGTTCTCGTCCTTCTTCTTGTTCTTGTTGTCGGTCTGCGGCGGCGGGATGACCGAGTTCCAGTTGTCGATCTTGACGCGGTTGCGGTCGACGTCCCAGACGTCGCCGGAGTCGAGGTCGTTGAGGACGACGAGGCCGCGGTTGACGCGCAGCTTGACGCCGTCGGCGCGCACGCCCTTTTTCATCGCCCCGAGGTCGACGGTGCCGGCGTCGGCCGGGGAGCCGCAGTTGCGGCCGTAGTAGACGTTCGACGGACCCGCCCACGCGGCGTGCACGCACGCGGCGAGCCGCACCGGCTGGGAGAGCATGAGGTCCTGCCCTGACGCGCCGGCCTGGCCCTGGGCGAGCGCGACGCCGCCGGCCCGGCCGCCGTCGCCGGTGAGGTCGACCTGCGTCAGGCCCGAGGCGTCCTGCACGAGGACGGTCGACGCGTCGGGGCCGGGCTGCTGCAGCGCGGCGTACGCGGGGTTGCCGGGCTCGGCGTTGCCGACGGACAGCTGCTCGGGCTCGCTCAGCGCGTCGGAGTACAGCTTGTTCGTGCCGGAGTCCCAGACGACCCAGTGCGAGCCGACCGCGGTGACCTGGGCCGACTTCGAGGAGAACCCGAGGGCGGTGGTGACGGGCTTGTCGAACTCCGTCGTGCCCTTGGGCCGCACGACGGTGACCGTGCCCTTCTCGGCCGAGACGGCGTAGACGGTGCCGTCGACACCGACGGCGACGGCCGCGTTACCACCGACCTTGGCGATCGCCTTGGCCTGGGTCTGCAGGCCGTCGAGGCCGCTGAACCCGGTCCGGTCGTCGACGCGCTGGGCGCGCAGCTCACCGGTGGCCGGGTCGATCATCGCGACGCTGCCGCCGCGAAGGTCGAGCGGGGGCGCGGTGAACACGCGGTTGCCCGTCGCCGTGCTGGGCTTGGGCAGCAGTACCGCCTGCTCGGAGGAGAGCGTGCCCTCCGACGGGTTGATCGGGACGACCTGGTTGCTCGCCTTGGTGTAGCCGAGCACGGCCGCGCCGTCCTGGAACATGTCGAGGCCGGAGCTGGTGCCCACGTCGGCGTAGACGCCGGCGTCGAGCTGGCCGGCCGCCTTGTTGATGCGTCCGAAGCGGGACTGCTCGGAGTTGGTGACCCAGATGCCGCCGTCGTTGAGGTCGGCCTTGCGGACGACCTCGCCGTCGCTCTTCGTGGCGAGCCAGACGAGCAGGCTCGCCACGAGGGCGACGACGACGGTCGAGACGATGCCGATCCGTCGCTTGGTGGCGGCGGTGCTCATGCGTTCCCCTGTTCGGCCACCACGGCGGCCTTCGATGCGTGCGGTGCCTGCGATGCGGACGCCCGGGCGTCGGCGGTCGTGAGGTCGCCGAGCAGGACGAGGTCCTCCTCGACGACGATCTTCGTCGAGAGCGCGTGCTCGACGAGCCGGGCCTTGCGGTTGGTCGCGAGCTTGCCGACGCCGCCGTGCAGGCCGCGCGTCCCCGCGTCGGCGAGCTTCTGGCAGACGTTGTCGAGCTTGCGGTTGAAACGGGTGAGGGTCCAGCCGAGGCGCTCGGCAGCAGCGGCGGAGGAGGGTATCTGACTCGTACCCGCTTCACGGCGTCGCAGGAACGGCTCGCAGAGCGCGACGACGAGCAGCTTCTGGTCGGGCGTGAACGACACGCGTCCGACGGTGGCGGCCCCGACCTCGTCGGCCTCCTCGGCGTTCCCGGCGGCCGGGGCCTCGGCCGTCACCGTCTTGAAGACGGGACTCGCGACGTGGATCTCGAAGTCGTAGGTGGTCGGGCCCGCGGTGAACCACACGACGAGCTTCTTCATCGCGAGCGGGATGCGCGCGCCGGGGTTGAGGAAGGCCTGGAAGAGGCCCTGCTCGTCGGCGACGGTCGCGGTGAGCGTCGACCCGGTGTTGCTCAGCCACCAGAAGCCCGCCTCGTGCGAGACGACGAGGAAGGTGCGGTGCAGGTACGGGTTGTCGTCGACCTCGACGTCGCCGGTACGACCGATCGTCAACCCGGCCTCCGGTGACACGGAGTACTCCTCGCCGCAGAACACGACGGTCACCTTGCTGTGGATCACGATCAGGTCCCCTACCCGGTCGACTCGCGCACGGCGGTGCCTGCGCTCGCGGCTAACGAGGTGCAACTCTGCCGCGTTACGGACGTTGGTGGTGGTTTGGTGCGGTCTGGCTAGAGATTTCCCCTTCGCGGGCCGTGTGTCGATCCGCCGTCGTACTCAGAGGTGGTGGTTGGGTGCCTGGCGACGCGTGACGGGCCGGCACGCCGCCGTCACTGGGCCGTCTCGCACTCCGGCCCGCCGGGCGGTGAACCGTTGCCCGCCCGGACGACGACGACGCCGGCACACACCTTCGTTCCCTTCGGGACGGAGAACGTGTAGGTCGGCTTCGTCGCCGTGACGATCTTCGAATCGTTGCTCACGGCCTGGTCGCGCGAGTCGGCGTACCGGATGCGGAAGGTGTCCTTCCTGTCCGGCTCCGGGTAGGTCCAGCGGAACGTGACGGTTCCCGGGCCCGAGGTCGCCTTGACGACCGGGCGGTCGAAGACGGGGTTGCCGACGGCGCTGTCGTCGCCCGGCATCGACACGGTCCGCTTCGGCGTCGGTCCGACGTCGGTCGGCGGCGTGGAGCCACCGCGCAGCGCGAGGAAGACGACGAGGCCGACCAGGACGACCACGCCGCCGACCAGACCCCACACGACGCCCGGACGGGCCAGCGGCGACGCCTGCGGCGCCGGGGGC
>JAEXXY010000015.1 GCA_023451855.1 Actinomycetes bacterium | reverse complement strand
ACGGCGCGACGATGGCGTCGACGGCCTCGACGCCGCCGGCCAGGGCCGCCCGTGCCGCGGTCGGGAACGACGCGTCGCCGGCGAGGTTGCCCTGCCCGGCGGGTGGCCGCCGGCCCGGCATGCCGAGGTGGGTCGTCATGCGCCCACCACCCATGGCGCATCCGGCGTGCTCGCGAGCACCTGCGCGAGGTGGACGGCCCGCACGCCGGTGCGCAGCCGAGCCAGTCCGCCGCCGATGTGCATCAGACACGACGCGTCGCCCGCGGTCAGCACCTCGGCGCGGGTCTGGCGCACCGCCGCCATCTTGTCGGCGAGCATCGCCGTGGACGTGTCGGCGTTCTTGACGGCGAAGGTGCCACCGAAGCCGCAGCACGAGTCAGCCGCGGGCAGCTCGACGAGGTCGATGCCGCGGACCGCGCGCAGCAGCTGCAGGGGCCGGTCGCCGACGCGAAGCATCCGCAGCGAGTGGCACGTCGGGTGGTAGGTGACCCGGTGCGGGTAGGAGGCGCCGACGTCGGTGACCCCGAGCACGTCGACGAGCAGCTCGGACAGCTCGAAGGTGCGGGCCGCCACGGCGTCGGCCCGCTCGGCGAGCGCGTCGTCGCCCGCGCGTCGGGCGACGTCCGCGTGCTGGTGGCGTACCGACCCGACGCACGACCCCGACGGCGCGACGATGGCGTCGACGGCCTCGACGCCGCCGGCCAGGGCCCGCTCGAACACCTCGACGTGGTGGCGCACGAGCCCCGCGGCGTCGCGCTGGTAGCCGGTGTTCGTGTGCATCTGGCCGCAGCACGTCTGGTGGGCGGGGAAGACGACCTCGTGGCCGAGCCGCTCGAGCAGCGCGGTCGTCGCGCGCGGCACGTCGGGGAACAGGACGTCACCGAGGCACGTCGCGAACAGTCCGATACGCACGAGCGGCTCCTCGTCCTCAGGCCCGGGTCAGCACGACGACGGTGTCGAGGGCCTCGCGCGGGCCGTCGTCGGTCTCGACGGGGCGTACCCGGATGCCCGAGTGCTCCACCGCCACCGGCAGGCCGTCGACGAGGTCGAGCACCTCGTCGGGGTCGTGGAGCACCTCACGTGCGCTCGGCCCGCCCCAGCCCTCCGTGAGGTTGCGGCCGGCGTGGCACACGACGACGACGTGGCCGCCCGGGCGGACCGCCTCGACACCGGCGCGGAAGGCCGCCCGCATCTGCTCGCGCGGCAGCTGGAGGTAGGAGAAGAGCGCGAGGTCGAACGAGGCGGGGTCACCCGGTGCGGCCGTCGTGGCGTCGACGACGAGAGGGGTCAGGCGCGACGTGTCATCGCCGAGCACAGCGGCGGCACGCGCCCGCATCCGGTCGACGGCGACCGCCGAGAAGTCGGTGGCGACGACGCTCCAGCCCTGCTGCACCATCCAGATGGCGTTGCGGCCCTCACCAGCGGCGACGTCGAGCGCGGAGCCCGGCGTCAGCGCACCGACGATCTCGGCGACGAACCGGTTCGGCTCGGCCGACCACACGAGGTCGCTCGCGGTGTACCGCTCGTCCCAGGCGTTGGCGTCCACGGCGTCCTCCTCGCTCAGGCCGGCCCGGCGGTGGGTCGGCGGACGTCGTGGGCGGCGCTGGCCGCACCGGCCGCGTCGACACCCTCGACGAAGGGCACGACCTCGGCGAGGAAGCGCTCGGGCACCTCGAGCTGCGGGGTGTGGCCGACGCCCTCGAGCCAGACGGTCGACCAGCCCGGGTTGCGCGTGGCGGTGCGTTGCGCGGCGGCGAACGGCACGAGCCGGTCGCGGTCGCCGTGCACGAGCAGGACCGGCCGGTCGATGCCCGAGATGAGCGCGTCGTAGCGACGCGACCGGCGCAGCACCGCGAGCAGCGAGCGCGCCGCGCCGAGGAACTCGGTGTCCTTGGCGGGCAGGGCGCCGCGCCACCGCGTCAACGTGACACCGGCCTCGACGACATCGAGATCGGCGCGCGAGGCGTCAGCGAAGCACAGCTGCACCGTGCCGAGCACGAGCTGGCGGTCGGTGTACCGGCTCTGCAGCCGCGACAGGAACAGCTCACCGACGCGGGGCACCGCGTAGAGCGCGAACGTCACCGCGACCTGCCGGTCCTGGCGCTGGCGCGGCGCCGGGAGAGCCGGGTCGACGAGCACGAGGCCCGCCACGCGCTGGGGCGACCGGTCCGCGAGCAGCAGCGAGACCATGCCGCCCATCGAGTTGCCGGCGAGCACCGAGGGAGCGCCGATGACCTCGTCGAGGAACCGGCCGAGCACCTCGGCGTTGGCCTGGACGCTCGTCGAGCGGCCGCCCGACGGGGTCAGCCCGAAGCCGGGCAGGTCGAGGGCGACGACGCGGCGCCCGGCCGCGAGCGCCGGGCCGACGTGCACCCAGTTGAGGTGCGAGCCGCCGAGACCGTGCACGAGCACGACCGGCGTGCCGGACGCGTCGGAGGTGCGGCCGCCCGGGCTCCCATGGCTGCCCTGGGCTGGGTCGAACTCGACCCAGTGCACCGGCCCGTCGAGGTCGGTGACGTGGCTGCGGGCGCCCCACGGCGCCGCGAGGTCGAACGGGGCGTCGCCCGGGATCGCGCTCACCCCAGCAATCTACGACTCCCGGCGGCCCGGGAGGCGAGGTGGGCCGACTCCGTGGCGTTGTCGGTCGAGGCCGCCGCCCGATCCCACTCGGCTGCGGCGTCGGCATGGCGCCCGAGGCGTCCGAGGAGGTCGGCGCGCACGGCGTGGAAGGACGTGTAGCCGTCGAGGGCAAGCGGCTCGACGAGCGCGAGCCCGGCCGCCGGTCCGTCGACCTCGGCGACGGCGACCGCCCGGTTGAGCCGCACCACATCGGTCGGCACGACGACGAGCAGCCGGTCGTAGAGTGCGAGCACCTGTCGCCAGTCCGTGTCGGCTGCGGTCGCGGCATCCGTGTGCACGGCGTTGACCGCCGCCTGCAGCTGGTAGGGGCCCGGCGCACCGCGCCGCAGGCAGGCTCGGACGATCGCGTGGCCCTCGGCGATCGCCGCGTGGTCCCAGCGGGAGCGGTCCTGGTCGGCGAGGCGCACAAGCGCGCCGGAGGCGTCGGTGCGGGCCGGACGCCTGGCCTCGGTGAGGAGCATGAGCGCGAGCAGGCCGGCCGCCTCGGGCTCGTCGGGCATCAGCTCGACGAGGACCCGGCCCAGCCGGATCGCCTCGGCGGCGAGGTCGGGACGGCCGAGCTCGTCACCGGAGCTGGCCGTGTGGCCCTCGGTGAAGACGAGGTAGACGACGGCGAGGACCGAGGCGAGCCGGTCGGGAAGATCGGCGTCGCGCGGCACCCGGTACGGGATGCCGGTGTCGCGGATCTTCTTCTTGGCACGGACGATCCGCTGGGCCATCGTCGCCTCCGGCACGAGGAAGGCGTGGGCGATCTCGGGGGTGCTGAGGCCGCCGAGGAGGCGCAGCGTCAGCGCGACGCGCGCCTCGGGGGCCAGCGCGGGGTGGCAGCACGTGAAGACGAGCCGCAGGCGGTCGTCACGCACGGGCCCCTCCTTCCAGTGGTCGTGCAGGGTGTCGTCGGACGCCGTGAGCAGCGCCGACTCGGCATGCTTGTCGTCGCGCACGGCCTCGCGTCGGAACCGGTCGACGGCCCGGTGGCGGGCAGTCGTGATGATCCAGCCGGCCGGGCTCGGCGGCAGGCCCTCACGGGGCCAGCGCGCGACGGCGACGGTGAAGGCGTCCTGCACCGCGTCCTCGGCGAGGTCGATGTCGCCGAGGACGCGGATGAGGACCGCCACCGCCCGCCCGTGCTCCTGCCGGAAGACGCGGGCGATGTCGTCGGTGCTGGCCGACATGCGCGGCTGATGCTCAGCCGGCCTCGGGCCGCTGGCCCGGGTCGTCCCTGTCGACGAACGGGCGGATCTCGACCGCGAGGCCGGTGGCCTTCGCGGTGCGCTCCGCCCAGCCGAGGGCGACGTCGTAGTCGGGCGCCCGGACGATGGTGAGGCCGCCCAGGTGCTCCTTGGCCTCGAGGAACGGGCCGTCGGTGAGCACGGCCTCGCCCGACGCTCCGGCGCGGATCGTCGTGGCGGCGGACAGGTCGCCGAGGCCGCCGGCGAAGACCCAGCCGCCCGCCGCGCGGATGTCGGCGTTGAGCGCCTCGAGCTCGGCCATGATCGGGCCGAGGACCTCCGGGGGCGGCGTCGGGCCGTCCGGGGAGTAGAGGGTGATGAGGTAGGTCCGCATCGGGGTGCCGGTCGCAGCGGTGTCCGAACCCGTGGTCGAACCGGTGGAAGCCGTGGTCGTCATCGTCGTGCCTCTCGGTCGTGAGGTGCGGAGCGGGACGGTTCGCCTGCTCTCACCCTCTACACGAACGCGCCGGGTGGCAATCGACAGGCGTCGACGACTTTCCCGGGCCGGTCAGGACGCGGCGCGCGGGCGCTGCTCGACGAGGCCGACGAGGTTGCCCTCGGGGTCGGTGACGAAGGCCATCCACTCGTCGGTGCCGGCCGGGCCGAGGGTGTCGTCGTCGTGGCCGAAGATGACGTGCGGCTCGGACTCGACCGAGACCCCGGCGCCGCGCAGCCGCTGCACCGTGGCCTCGATGTCGTCGACGCGGTGGTAGAGCAGCGCGCTCGGGGCACCGCGGTCGAGCAGCAGCCGGACGCCGCCGCGGTCGAAGAAGACGAGACCCGGCGGGTCGAACGAGGCGATCGGCGCCGTGCCGAGCAGGTCGGCGTAGAACGCGGTGGCGCGGGGCAGGTCGTCGGCGTGCAGGGCGACCTGGACGAGGGGGCTGCTGCCGTCGATGGCCATGGGCCGACGCTAGACCTCCCCACCCTCGGAGGGAGCTCGAGTGGGCACGTCCTCCCCGTCGAGTGGGCACTTCCCCACGGTCGGGTAGGCCGCGGCCGCCGCGTCGGCCAGCTGACCCCCACAATGGGGGCCATGACCGATCACCGGCCCGTCGACACCTGGCTCACCGACATGGACGGGGTCCTCGTGCACGAGGAGGACGCGATACCCGGCGCCGCCGAGTTCATCGCCGCGCTCGAGGCGTCGGGCAAGCAGTTCCTCGTCCTGACGAACAACTCGATCTTCACCCCGCGCGACCTCGCGGCTCGGCTGCGGCTCAGCGGGATCGACGTGCCCGAGCGCGCCATCTGGACCTCCGCCCTGGCCACGGCGCAGTTCCTCGCCGACCAGCGTGGCGGCGGCAGCGCCTACGTCGTCGGCGAGGCCGGGCTGCTCACCGCGATGCACGACGTCGGCTTCGTCATGACCGACCGGGACCCCGACTACGTCGTGCTCGGGGAGACGCGCACCTACTCCTTCGAGGCCATCACGCGCGCGATCCGCCTCATCGACAACGGCGCCCGCTTCATCGCCACCAACCCCGACCCGAGCGGGCCGAGCGCGCAGGGCAAGCTTCCCGCCACCGGTTCGGTCGCGGCGCTCATCTCCACCGCCACGGGCCGCCAGCCGTACTACGTCGGCAAGCCGAACCCGCTGATGATGCGCAGCGCGCTCAACCGCATCGAGGCGCACAGCGAGACCACCGTCATGGTCGGCGACCGCATGGACACCGACATCATCAGCGGCCTCGAGGCGGGCCTGCGCACCGTGCTCGTGCTCACCGGCTCGACGCAGCAGCACCAGATCGAGCGCTTCCCCTACCGCCCCAGCCGGGTCGTCGACTCGGTCGCCGACCTCATCCCGCTCATCGGGCACGAGGAGGGCTGACTCCGCGCCGTCGAGCGGCCCACCTGTGTGCGGACCGACCGCTCCGGGTAGGTTCCTCTGGTCGACGGGAGGACTGTCAGCAGTGAGCCACGCGCAAGAGGTCGTGACCGGTCGATACCGCCTGCTCGACCGCATCGGGTCCGGCGGCATGGGCCAGGTGTGGCTGGCCTGGGACGAGCGCCTCAACCGAGCGGTCGCCCTCAAGCGGCTGCACGCCCCCGTCGGCCTCCCCGACTCCGACGTGCAGGTGGCCCACGAGCGCGCCATGCGCGAGGCTCGGATCACGGCCCGCCTGCACCACCCCAACGCCGTGCCGGTCTACGACGTCGTCGACCACGAGGGGTCACCCTGCCTCGTCATGCAGTACCTGCCCTCCCGCAGCCTGCACGAGATCCTCGCCGCCGACGGTCCGCTCGCCCCGCGTGAGGCGGCCCGGATCGGGGCCGGGATCGCCGGCGCGCTGGCGGCAGCGCACGCCGCCGGCATCGTGCACCGCGACGTCAAGCCCGGCAACATCCTCATCACCACGAGCGGGACGCCGCTGCTCACCGACTTCGGGATCTCCCGTGCCAGCGGCGACGCCTCGCTCACCGCGACCGGGCTGCTGACCGGCACCCCCGCCTACCTCGCGCCCGAGGTGGCCCGCGGTGGTGACTCGACGCCGGCCGCGGACGTCTTCGCCCTGGGGGCGACGCTCTACGCCGCCGTCGAGGGCGCGCCGCCCTTCGGCGTCAGCGACAACCCGATGGCCCTCCTGCACCGGGTGGCCTCGGGCCGCATCGACCCGCCACGTCGCGCCGGCCCCCTCGAAGG
>JAEXXY010000398.1 GCA_023451855.1 Actinomycetes bacterium | reverse complement strand
CCTCGGGCCCGGTCCTGCTCGTGCCCGTCCCGTCCTCGCGTCGCGCCGAGCGCCGGCGCGGCGACACGCCGCTCACCGAGCTCACGGCCCACGCGCTCGGCGCGTCGCGGCACCCCACGGGTCCAGTGGCGCCAGTCACCATCCGGCTCGCGGTGGCCCTGGCCCCCACCCGCCGCACCCGAGACCAGGCGGCCCTCGGCCGAGCCGAGAGGCGACGCAATCTCGAGGGGTCGATGGTGGTGAAACCATTGTGGCGCAACGTGATCCGTGGGCGGCGATGCGTCGTCGTCGACGACGTCCTGACCACCGGGGCCACTCTCGCCGAGGCCGCCCGGGCGCTGCGAGCAGCCGGTGCGGCGGACGTCGTGGGCGCCACCGTGGCGGCCACGCCCGCCCCGACGACGCGCCCGGGAACGGGCGCCCGAGGTCCGCGACTGTGATGTTCGACGAGACACCGGGCACTCCTTCCACCGGGCTCGCACCCGAAGTAGGGTCGGGTCATGGAACCCCGTCCTCCGGGGTACGGCTTGCGGGTATGACCAGGTGGTCAGTGGTCCGGTGCCGGGCCGGAGGCGTGATCGAGCGGAAGGGGTGGTGCCGACCCGACAGTGGGCCGGCTCCCGCGTGGCCCGGCCCGAACCGCATTTCTGCGCAGCACGAAGAAGCCGTGCGCGATCAAGGAGGAACCGTGGAGATCGTCGTCACTGGGCGTCACGTCCAGATCCCCGACCGATTCCGTCAGCAGCTGGACGAGCGACTGGCCAAGGTGCCCGCGCTCGCCCCGAAGGTGCACCGCATCGACGTCGTCGTCACCCACGAGCATGTCGCCCGAGGGTCTGAGAAGGTCGAGATCACGTGCCGGGCCAAGGGCCCGGTGATCCGTGCCGAGGCCTGCCTCGACGACAAGTACGCCGCGCTCGACGCGGCCGTCGACAAGCTCATGGATCGGTTGCGGCGCCTGCACGACAAGCGGAAGGTGAGCCGGGGACGGCGGGTCCCGGAGTCGGTGGCACAGGCGACGGCACGCATCGACGCAGCGGGGGAGACCGCCGCGCGCGACACGGCCCCCGACGAGGGACGCATTGACGACCTCGACCGCTTCGGCGCGCTCGGCAACAGCCCGATCGAGGTGCGCGAGAAGGTCCACACGGCCGCCCCGATGTCCCTCGAGGACGCCGTGAACCAGATGGAGCTCGTCGGCCACGACTTCTTCCTCTTCCACGACGCCGACACCGACCGCCCGAGCGTCGTCTACCGACGCCGTGGCTGGAGCTACGGCGTCCTGCACCTCCAGACCGCCCAGGAGGTCGCGGCCGCGGGCTGAGGCCAGCACCGCGTCAGCACCGCGTCCCTCGCGCGCCGGGGCGCCGTCCGCAGGAGCGGGCGGCGCCCCGGGCCGTCCCCAGGCCCGTCAGCGTGAAGCCTGTCAGCGCGAAGGGGGAACGGTCCGCGCGCGGCGACGTGCGTTGTCCGCGCGGTTTGACAGGATGGGCAGGTGAACCCGCCGGATGTCATCCGTGTCCTCATCGTCGACGACCACGCCCTCTACCGCCGCGGACTGCAGACCGTGCTCGAGACCGAGGACGGCATCAAGGTCGTCGGTGAGGCCGCCGACGGCGTCGAGGCGGTCAGCGTCGCCGAGGAGAAGGCCCCCGACGTCATCGTCATGGACGTCAGCATGCCCAAGCGCGGCGGCATCGACGCGTGCCGCGCGATCAAGCAACGGATGCCCTCTGCGCGCATCCTCATGCTGACCAGCTCCGACGAGGAGGCCAACCTCTTCGAGGCGGTCCGCGCCGGAGCCAACGGGTACCTGCTCAAGGACGTGCCGCCCGAGGAGGTGGCCGACGGCATCCGTCGTCTGCACGACGGTCAGTCGCTGCTGTCCCCGCTCATGGCCTCCAAGCTGCTCACCGAGTTCGCCGCGATCAGCCAGCGCGAGACCGTCCCGGCCGCCGCGCCGGGCCTCGAGGCGCCCCGGCTCACGGAGCGCGAGCTCGACATCCTCAGGCACGTCGCGCGGGGCAAGCTCAACCGCGAGATCGCCCAGGACCTGTTCATCTCCGAGAACACGGTGCGCAACCACATCCGCAACATCCTCGACAAGCTGCAGATGCACTCGCGGATGGAGGCGGCGATGTACGCCGTGCGGCAGCGGCTCATCGACCCCGACTGACGACCCCGGCTGACGAGCGCCCCACCGACGAGGACCTTCACGTGACCGCTGCTCCGCGCCGGCTCAGCCGCGCCCAGGCCCGACGCGTCGCCATCGCCGCGCAGGGCTTCCTCGACCCACGCCCCGAGCCGTTCGCCGCGACGATGCGCCACGTCCAGCGTGTCATCGACCGCGTCGGCGTCATCCAGATCGACAGCGTCAACGTGCTGGCGCGCAGCCAGTACCTGCCGCTCTTCTCCCGCCTCGGGCCCTACGACACGTCGCTGCTCGACCGCGCTCGCGACCGAGCGCCCCGCCGGCTCGTCGAGTACTGGGCCCACGAGGCGAGCCTCATCCCACCGTCCACGTGGCCGCTGCTCGACCCGCGGATGCGCGCCGCCGCCGAGAAGGCGTGGGGTGGCATGCGGCGGATCCTCGCCGAGCGGCCCGACTTCGTCGACGTCGTCGAGGCCGAGGTCGTGGCACGCGGGCCGATGACCGCCCGAGAGGTCGAAGCCGCCCTCGAGCACGACCAGCCCCGGCGCAAGGACCACTGGGGCTGGAACTGGTCGGAGGTCAAGCAGGCCCTCGAGTACCTCTTCTGGGCAGGACGCATCAGCTCGGCCGGGCGCACGACGCAGTTCGAGCGTCGGTACGCCTCGCTGGCCGCCACGGCGCCGCCCGCCCAGCGGCCGGCGTGGACGCAGCGTCCCGGCCCCGAGGCCGACCCCGACCGGTACCTCGAGCTCGTCCGCATCGCCGCTCGCGCCCACGGCGTCGGCACCGAGCTGTGCCTGGCCGACTACTTCCGGATCAAGCGCGAGGACGCCCGGCCCGCCATCGCGCGCCTCGTCGCCTGCGGTGAGCTCGTGCCCGTCGAGGTGCCCGGCTGGCGTCCGGCCTGGCTGCACGCCGAGGCTCGCCTGCCCCGCCGCGTCCACGCCGAGGCACTCGTCAGCCCGTTCGACTCGCTCGTGTGGCAGCGCGAGCGGATCCACGACCTGTGGGACTTCCACTACCGCATCGAGATCTACACGCCGGCCCACCAGCGCGTGCACGGCTACTACGTCCTGCCGTTCCTGCACGGCGACGCCCTCGTGGCCCGGTGCGACCTCAAGGCCGACCGGGCATCCGGCGTGCTGCGGTGCCCGCGCGTCACGTGGGAGCCCGGCGCTCCGGCGGAGGCCCGGGCCGCCCTGGTGCGCAACCTCGAGTCGATGGCGCAGTGGCTGGGGCTGGGCCGGGTCGACCTGCCGGCCGGCTGGGCCGACGCGCCATGAGGTCACCGTGACCGGTTCGGAACCGAGCGGGTCCGGTGTGCGTTGGTCCGAGAGTCGGAAGGGCGGCTAGCCTAGGCGGGTCCCGTGACCCATCACGGGCGATGGAGCCCGCCCACCGGGCGAGCCCACACGTTCAGTCGGGAGTGAGATCACCAGATGGCCGTCATCGAGAAGCTGCTTCGCGCCGGCGAGGGCCGGACCCTGAAGAAGCTCCAGGGCATCGCCAAGCAGGTCAACGCCCTCGAGGCCGACTTCGAGAAGCTCACCGACGAGGAGCTGCGCGACGAGACCAAGGGCTTCCGCGAGCGGCTCGACAACGGCGAGACCCTCGACCAGCTGCTGCCGGAGGCCTTCGCCGCCGTTCGCGAGGCGAGCAAGCGCACCCTCGGCAAGCGCCACTTCGACGTGCAGCTCATGGGCGGCGCCGCCCTGCACCAGGGCAACGTCGCCGAGATGAAGACCGGTGAGGGCAAGACGCTCGTCGCGACCCTCCCGAGCTACCTCAACGCCCTCACGGGCAAGGGCGTCCACGTCATCACCGTCAACGACTTCCTCGCCGAGTACCAGTCCGAGCTCATGGGCCGCGTCCACCGCGCGCTCGGCATGGAGACCGGCGTCATCCTCGCCTCGATGACGCCCGAGCAGCGGCGCGCCGAGTACGCCAAGGACATCACCTACGGCACCAACAACGAGTTCGGCTTCGACTACCTGCGCGACAACATGGCGTGGGAGCCCGCCGAGCTCGTCCAGCGCGGCCACAACTTCTGCATCGTCGACGAGGTCGACTCCATCCTCATCGACGAGGCGCGCACGCCGCTCATCATCAGCGGCCCGGCCGACCTCGCGACGAAGTGGTACGTCGAGTTCGCGCGAATCGCCCAGCGCCTGCACCGGGGCGAGGACGGCCGCGGCGACTACGAGGTCGACGAGAAGAAGCGCACCGTCGGCGTCCTCGAGTCCGGCATCGCCAAGGTCGAGGACGTCCTCGGCATCGACAACCTCTACGACACCGTCAACACGCCCCTCATCGGCTACCTCAACAACTCCATCAAGGCCAAGGAGCTGTTCAAGAAGGACAAGGACTACGTCGTCATGAACGGCGAGATCCTCATCGTCGACGAGCACACGGGCCGCATGCTGCCGGGCCGTCGCTACAACGAGGGCATGCACCAGGCCATCGAGGCGAAGGAGGGCGTCGAGATCAAGAACGAGAACCAGACGCTCGCCACGATCACCCTGCAGAACTACTTCCGCATGTACGACAAGCTCTCGGGCATGACGGGCACGGCCCAGACCGAGGCAGCCGAGCTCAACTCGATCTACAAGCTGGGCGTCATCCCGATCCCGACGAACCGGCCGATGATCCGCAAGGACCAGCCCGACCTCGTCTACCGCACGGAGGTCGCCAAGTTCGACGCCGTCGTGGACGACATCGTCGAGCGGCACGCCGAGGGCCAGCCGGTCCTCGTCGGCACCACCTCGGTCGAGAAGAGCGAGTACCTCTCGCAGCAGTTGAAGAAGAAGGGCATCAAGCACGAGGTCCTCAACGCCAAGCAGCACGAGCGGGAGGCCGCGATCGTCGCCGATGCCGGCCGCAAGGGCGCCGTCACCGTCGCGACCAACATGGCCGGCCGAGGCACCGACATCATGCTCGGCGGCAACTCGGAGTTCCGGGCCGTGGCCGAGCTCAAGCGTCGTGGCCTCGACCCCGAGGAGACCCCGGAGGAGTACGAGGCCGCCTGGGACGAGGCGCTCGCCGCGGCCGAGGAGGCCGTCGCCGCCGAGCACGCGGAGGTCACCGAGCTCGGTGGTCTGTACGTCCTCGGCACCGAGCGGCACGAGTCCCGACGCATCGACAACCAGCTCCGCGGCCGTTCCGGCCGCCAGGGCGACCCGGGGGAGTCCCGGTTCTACCTGTCGCTGCACGACGACCTCATGCGCCTGTTCAACGCGGGCATCGTCGACCGCTTCATGCAGACGGCCGGCATGGAGGACGACGTGCCGATCGAGAGCAAGATGGTCTCGAACTCGATCCAGAAGGCCCAGGGCGCGGTCGAGGCCCAGAACTACGAGATCCGCAAGAACGTCCTCAAGTACGACGACGTCATGAACCGCCAGCGCCAGGTCATCTACGAGGAGCGCCGCGCCGTGCTCATGGGCGAGGACCTCCACGAGCAGCTTCGGATGTTCGTCAACGACGTCGTCGGCGGCTACGTCGACGCGGCGACGGCCGACGGCTTCGCCGCGGACTGGGACCTCGAGCAGCTGTGGGACGCGCTGCGACAGGTGTACCCGGTGTCGTTGTCGATCGAGGAGATCGAGGACGTCGCCGGCGGTCGCCAGTCGATCTCGGCGGGCCTGCTGCGTGAGCAGCTGCTGTCCGACGCCCACCGCGCCTACGACCAGCGCGAGGAGGCTCTCGGCTCCGACACGATGCGTGAGGTCGAGCGGCGCGTCGTCCTGTCGGTCCTGGACCGCAAGTGGCGCGAGCACCTCTACGAGATGGACTACCTGCAGGAGGGCATCGGCCTGCGCGCCATGGCCCAGCGCGACCCACTCATCGAGTACCAGCGCGAGGGCTTCCAGCTCTTCGAGGCGATGATGGAGGCCATCAAGGAGGAGTCGGTCAGCCATCTCTTCTCCGTCGAGGTCCAGGTTGCGCCGCAGCCGGCGGCCGTCGGTGCGACCCCGATGGCCGTGTCCGACCTCGTGGGCGGGGTCGCCGCGGCGACCGCCGACCGGACGGGTGCGGCCGCCGAGGACGGCGCGGCCGCCGAGGACGAGGGATCCCACGCCTTCGGTTCCGGCGTGCTGGTGTCCGGCGTCGACCACACCGACGGCCAGCGGGCGGGCGCGCTCAGCTACTCGGCCCCGGGGGAGGACGGCCGGGCCGTCGTCACCGGCGACCAGCAGCCGGTCGAACGTCGCGCCGACCGCCGCGGCAAGAAGGTCAAGCGCAAGCGCCGCTGACGCCGCGACGCGCAGCGCGCACGAATGACACGCGACGAAAGACACGCGGGCCCCGACCACCTGGGTCGGGGCCCGCGTCGCGTCGTGCAGGGCAGCGTCCGGGCGCGTCGCGCAGGACTGCGCGTCCCGCCGGATCAGCCGATGGTGAGGGCGGTGACGACCCATCGGCCGTCGAGGCCCTCGAGACGCAGCGCGAGCGCGCGCACCCGCCCGTGCGAGAGCACCACGGCGCACGCCTCCACGACCCCGTCTCGGGGCTCGCAGACCCGGACGCGACGCACGATCGCCGGGCGTCGCGGGCCCGGCGTGCGACGGCGTGCGGCCACCATGGCCTGTCGGGCGAGGACGGAGTAGGTCGTCGGGCTCGTGTGGCGGATGAGCTGGGGCGCCGGACGCTGCCCGGAGACCACCTCGACGACCGCCTGGGACAGCTTGGCCACGAAGGCTCCGGCGTCGGGCAGCTGGCTCGTGCGGGTGGGGCGACGGCCGAAGTCGTCGTCCTCGCGGGCGCCGAAGAAGTCGAGCGCGAGGGCGTCCTGGGCGTAGGGCTGATCGCCCTGCCAGGCCTCGTCGGCGGAGATGACGGCCGGGGCCGTCTGCGGCAGGGCGCGCACGGTGAACCCGCCGGGATGGGTGGCTCTCGAGGTCGGCACGGTCATCGCTCCTTCGGGACCAGGTGGCGGATTGTGGGGTTTGTGGGGCTCGTGGGGCTCGCAGCCGGGCCGGCGGGTCCCGGCGGGACGAGCTGCAGACCCGGGACGAGGAGGTCGGGGTCGGCCCCGACGACCTCGCGGTTGGCGGCGTACCAACGGGGCCACGCCCGTGCGACGTCGGCGTCGGAGGCGTCGGGACCGAGGTGGCTGCGCGCGATGCTCCAGAGCGTGTCGCCGCGACGGACCGTGACCAGGGAGTGCGAGACGGACGAGGGGCGAGGGCTCGGAGCGAGCAGCCGGCCCAGGTCGCCGTCCGCGACGCGCACGGGTGCGCTCGGCCGGAAGCCGGGGGACGGCGCGGGGCGCCGCTCGGCACCGGTCGCGGGCGCGTCGGAGGAGGCCGGTGCTGCTTGGACCGCGGGGTCGGCCGAGGGCCTGAACCC